>NZ_LZML01000001.1:0-10073 GCF_001665695.1 Nocardia sp. 852002-51101_SCH5132738
TACCGCGCCCGCCGCAGCCACTACCAGCGACGATCCCAACCCACACCATGACCGCCAAGTCCGGCTGGAGTACTAGGAGGACGAGCGATATTGCGTCCCAGCTCATTTGGACCGCCTACCGTTGCGTTGGAGCACCCGGCGCCGGCGGATTCGACACACCGGCACCGGGCAGATTGGTATCCCGCGCGCGAAGCGCTTCAAGACATCGCTCGATCTCTTCGAGCGGTACATCGCAGTGGACCGGCCCAAGCGGGCCGACGAGCGCCTCTCGCTGCGGTAGTTCACGGCACGGCATCGGCCACCTCCCGGAGAGTTGACGTTGGGGTGCGCCCCGGCCCGAGCGCCTTGAGACTCCCCGGGACGGTGACCCCGTCTGGGCGTTACTGAATCGAATAGCGATGATGGAGAATTCAAGCGCCTCCATGCGGTCTCCGCTCATGCGCAGAGCTGCTTGAGCCCGGTCCATCCCCGTCAGAGCAGGCTCAAAGCCGGTCAGTGCGAAGGACCGACCGTCCGCGGTTGCGTGCAATAGCGTGGTGTCTGTGCCCATCAGTCGTCTTCTTCCTTTGTGTCGGAATCGAATTCGAACGGAATGGTTCGCGTAGGTCGTCGAAGATGGGGGTTGTGGAGATAGATCTGCTGTATGGCGTGCTTCAACTGGTCGACCTCGACACCCCGCCGATAGTCCCGGTACAGCAACCATACGGCGAGCGCGCTGAGCACGAGGGGGATGGCGTCCGTCGTGGTCATCTGCGGCCTACCGGCCACCGAGGTCGGTTCGGATGCCGGGGGAAGCCAGTTCTGGAGGATGCCGCGTTGGTGCGTCAGGAGGTGGACGGTTCCAGCCTGGGCTGACACGCCCGGTTGAATCGTTTCTGGCTGTCGACGAGGAGGGCTGCTGCCGGCGCCACCCGAGTTGGTGATCGAGTCGCCGGTTCAGTGCGTCCGTGCCGGTGACGTAGCATCCCATGGCGAGCAGCGTTGTTCGGGTGACGGCGATGGTCATGGTCGCCGCCTGGCGACGGATCGAATGATATCTTCGACATCCTCGAAGGGTGCGAGTCCCTTCTGCTGGGGCGGGTTCAGCCACACCCGGTTTGCCCGGCCCGGCGTTGGCAGGGAAAGCCTCATTCCTGGAACCGATTTCACGCCGTGGATGACGAATGCGGGATCGCTCTGCCAGGGGCGGTGTCTGGCGTTGGTGGTCGGCTGGGTCAGTAGGTACCACCGTTGTGTCGATGCTTTCGAGAAGATCGGGACATGCAAGTCCGATGCCCGTAACACTGTGAACAGTTGGGTGGCAAAGTTTCTCAGCATCCATAGTGGCTGAATTCCGGCGGCCCGACCGGTACGCAGAGTGATGAATCGTTTCGTGTCGATCTCGCAATGGAATCCGAACACGGTCTCGTAGGTATGGTGTCGATCCGTGACCAGGGCCAGATCGGTCGAATCGTTGTGGAGGTGCGCGGTGATTCTCATAGCCATCGGTAAAGCCTTTCGCAGATCATTCGTTTGAAATTGAGGCAGCCGTCGTTGACGATGCAGACGGCAAGGTCTGGACTGTGATGTTTCGCCCAGTCGTCAAGGAGGTTCCGAGCCGCGGTACGGCCCGCGCGGTAGTCCGCGATCACCCTGGGGTGGTCTGCGTCGCGGACGTCGGTGAATCGGACATGCACATCCGGTTCGTCCGGCAACCGCGATGACGAGTTGAAAGACAGCATGTGAGATCACCCGACACGTCCCAGGACAAGCGCTTCAGCGATCACGTCCGCGGCGCGAACGCGATAGTCATCCGACGGTGGCCGCCCGACCCAGCGGTGTCCGTCGGCACTGCTCGCGTCCCACGGCCCCCGTAGCCGCACCTCGGACCCGGTCGGCAAGATCTCGACACCTAGGCCGGCGAGCCCGGCCGCGTTCCGTCGGTCGTTGGCATCAACCGGCCGGGTCAGCCACACACACTGGCCCGACGGTGCACCGACCACTTGCCCAATTACGAGTCGCCCGAACCTGGTGGCCATCCGTCCGCTCAACGCAGCAGCGATCCTGATGGCGCCCACCGCCGGATTCACCCGCAGCAGACAGATGTCGTCCGGATATCCGGGGCGGGTGAACGCGCCACCCAGCCCACAGGTGGACCGGTAGTGGTCACAGACGGCGTCGACGATCAGCGTCATGGTCATCACCCGCTCAACCTCTGAACCGGCGGCGCCGGGACGGTTCCGCGGCGGCTTTAGCGGCGAAAACCAGACCAACGGCCTCTCCGGCGGTTAGTCCGAGCAATCGCGCCCATGACTCCAGGTCCGTCGTGATGTCTGCGACCTGCATCGCCGCTGTTGCTTGCTGGGCATCGAGCGTGCGCCCCGGCAGAAAGGAAACCACCCATCTGCCGCCCCCGACGCATGTCGCCTGATGTCCGGTCTGATCGCTGGTCATCAATGACCGGCCGATTACATGTACCGCCATCGTTCCCCGATCCCCTCGACTGCCGTCGAAGCAATGCATGAACATTGATGTGTCGTACGATGAGACTACGACATTTGAATCAAGTATCCAATGCATACGGAACGCTAATCTTGAGGCTTCTTTGCTGTACGGTGATTGCGGTCCATGAAGGGAAGGAACGGGATGCGAACGACATCTACGGTCGCCAACTGGGATCTGATGAAGCGCATCCGTGACCGTGCTGCACTTCGCGGCGTCACCGCGAAGAAGCTCGCGGGCGCGCTGGGCTTCACTCCGCAGTATGTCTCGCTGCTGATGAACGGCAAAGGCAGCCTTGCGAAGGACAAGCTGGAGATCCTGATCAACCTCCTGGAGTTCGACAAGGTCGAGCACGATGAGATGCTCGAGTTGCGTGAGATAGCCAAGGAACCACGCCCCTACGCCCAGGTGTCGGGCCTCTTCGGCGACACCCTCATGCGGTTCTATGGTCTGGAGGCCGGAGCGCAAAGCATCCGAACCTTCGAAAACAATGTCGTGCCCGGCCTACTGCAGACCGAGGCATACGCCAGAGACCTGATCAGTTCGACCGTCACGATCAGCCTGCCAACCGAGGTCGACCAGCGCGTCGCCGTCCGGACCGAGCGAGGACGCCTGCTCACCGGCCCCAACCCGATCGACACGCTGTCAGTGGTGATGGGACAGGCAGCGCTGATGCAGGAAGTGGGTGGACCAGACATTCATCGCGGGCAGCTGCGCCATCTGCATGACCTGGTGGAAGGGCACCCCGAACGGCTGGACCTGCGCATCGTCCCGTTTAAAGCCGGAGGGGCGGTATCGAGCCTCAACTCGGCGACCTATCACCTTCTTGACTTCGAGTCCGGGCGATTACCGACTCTGGGCTGGGTCGAGTCCGCGATCTCAGGCGAAATCATCGAAGACCCCGAAGCTGTCAACAAGCTCGCCTACAAGTACAACCAGATTCAGGCGATTGCACTCGGGCGCGAGGAATCCTTGCGCCTCATCGATCAACTGGCACGTCAGATAGGGTGAATGGGTGAGCATAGGCAAGAGGAAGATAAGTTCGCACAGCGGTGGAGAGCAGACCTGCGTGGCGGTCGGCCGTGACGGTAACCTCGTGCTCATCCAGGACACCAAGCAGGACGCCGAGCATGCAGACAAGCCAGCGACGCAGCCCGCGATCGTTTTCGCGGATTCGCATTGGCCCGCTGTCCGAGGAGTGGCCCTGAGTGCCTCCTCCGGTGAGGTTCAGGGCGCGGTCGCGATCGAACTGCATGTCGACGGTGCGGCGACCTTCCGTGGAGTGGACGCGCACGACCAGGCGGTCATCTTCGAGTTCGATGCTGACGAGATGGAGGCGTGGACCAAGGGTGTCGCGGACGGCGAGTTCGACCGCTGACAAGCTCGCGAAGGTGCCTGGTGCGACGCGATGGCGGCGCACCAGGCCTTTTTCGTTTCTGAGCGGAAACCTGTCGTCTTGCGGTTCGGGGTTGTTGGTTGTCGATATCAGCCGGGGGGCAGCCGACGTCGCGGATGTGGATTCTCAGGCGGTGGACGTCTCCGGCGGGGTCGTTGACGGCGAAACTGATGAGCCGGTGCGGGTGGATGCGGATGATCGCGCCGACGAAGCCGCTGCGGGGGTCGACGTAGGCGGAGCGGCCAGCAGGTGCCGACAACGACGAAGTTCAACCGGTTCGCGCCGCTTCGGGGTCACCATGATCCATTGTCGTGGGCGCACGCAGCGTCATCTCGAATTCGGCGAACAGAGGGTGGGTAACGATGAGGCTGCGGTAGTAGCGGATGGGGAGCGTGAGTAGGGCTGAGGGAGAGTCGTAGTTCGAGTGGTTGGGCTTGCTGAGATGTGGTGGGGCGCAGCACTTTTTACGGGGCACTCGTTCACCGCGATCGCCGGAATATCGACGTAATCGCTGCCGCCGTGTCCAGGCTGGGGATCGTTGTGCGATTCACCGGGTGCTGTCGAAGTTCATAGGCAGTGAGTTCAACCCCGTCATGGACGGCGGGCAGGTCGGGTGCCGCATCGAACTCACAATCTCGGGAGAAGCCGAGTAGGTGATTTGCCTCAAAGTTGCGGGTTCGTGTAATCCGTCTTACATTGGATGTGCGTCCTGTTCTCGAGGATTTCCCGGTGATCGCTGGCAGCGGATCCGGATGTAGCGCCACCAAGAGCACTAACAGCGCGGTGAACGCGTGGATGTGCTGTGGCTTCCCGACACGTGAGGTGACCGGCGCTGTTGCGTCGGAGCCGGTGGTCGGTGCGCATTCGCCTTGATCCTGTTCGAACATCGTGTGCTGCGAACGGCGTTGATCGCCTGCGGTTTTCGCGGTTGTCGACGGGGTCACCGTGGAAGTGGGTCCGCCGATGCGGAAGTCCAGTCGCGATCAACATCGTTGTCGTCTAGTCCTTATCGCCGGTGTGTTGCCGGCGGATGTCGCCGTAGCGTGCGGCGGTCTCGTGGTAGCGGAGTCCGGGCAGGTCGGAGTCCGTCAATCGGGTGTCACGGGGTCGGTCATGCCCAGTGGCGGGATGCGGTCCGGCGCTGTGGTCGTGGTGTGTCAGGTCCGTGGGGTGGTCGCCGAGGTTGCACGCCAGTTGGCGCAGGTGACACAGCACGTTGAGTGGCTGGTGGATGCCTTCATCGTCCGCCTGGCGGCCGGACTCGCGCGGCGGGCGCGTCGGCAGCTATATGGACAGCTGGGCCGACCCGAGAGCCAGCACCGATGGGTGGCTCGGCGATGACCAGCACGCAACGGCACCTGGATGGCTTCCTCACTGCGCTGGATTTGGACCGAGGCGCTGCGGCTGAGCTGCGTCACCTCACTAACGCCGACACGCAGCGCAGCCAAGTTCCCGACTCGACCGATCTGGCTGAGGACTTCGACGTTCGTTGGATGCAGGTCGAGCATCGGCGAGCCCGCGACGATGCCGCAAGACCCCGTCGTCGCCGACTCATTCTGACTGCGTTGAGCGTGTGCGCGGTGACAGGCGCGATCGCCGTGGGCGTGTTCCTGCACAGCACCGACCGAATCGCTGCGCCTATCCATCCCCCGATTACGACGGACCTGAACAGCTCGAGGCAGGGTCCCGCCACGCATGCGAGCCGGCAGACCGTGACCTCCACGATCGCGGACGGTGGGGTCCTGATCACGGGGATCACGCCGCGATGAGCACCGCATTCGAACTCGAAGAGTTGGCGTTTCCGCCGCAGATCGCTCCCGCGGTCCTCGTGGTCGGGGCGGGTGGCGGTGCAGGTGCGACAACCACCGCGTGGGGACTGGCAGCGGCCGTCGGCTCGACCACGGACTGGGGCGCGGTCGTCGTCGATGCGACCGCCTCCGGCGGCGATCTCGGCGTGCGCGGAGCAGAAGAGCTGATGCGACCGATGTCGCTGCAAGCGTGGCTGACCGAAATCGCCGACGGCGCAACGTCGATCACGCGCGAACTGGTGCTCTCGTCAAGTATCGGCGCGGGATTGCTGTGGCGAGACGACACAGTGTTGCCCGCCCGAGCCACCATCGCCACGACCGCGCGACTGCTGAGGCTATCGGGGTATCTGGGCATCTACGACGGCGGCGGGCACCTCTCGGCGAGTCGGCTGCTGCCGCTGATCTGCGACGGCCACACCAGCCTGATCGTCGCGACCTCGGCCCGACGCGGCACCGCGAACCGGTTGTTCGCAAGCCTGAAATGGCTGGACCACAACCTCGGCGGCGACGTCGTCGCGGACACCACAGTTGTTGTGACGCAACAGGATCAGCGCACGGGTTCACATGTCGAAGAGATCCGCCGAAGCGTGAGCGGCTGGGTGCGCGACGTGTTCGAGATCCCCTTCGACCCGCATCTGGCGGGCGGGGTCGCTATGAGCGTCGACCAGCTGCATTCCTCAACCACCACGGCCTACGCCGACATCGTGATGGGAGTCGGCCTGTGAAGCGACCGATCGCCACCCCCGCAATCAGGATCGTGGCGCTCGCCGCGACCGCAATGCTCGCCAGCACGACGCCCGCCGTCGCCGCACCCTCCCCCGCAGAACCGGCCGCATCGGGATGCCCCTCGGTGGCGGGGATCTTTCTGCCCGGTACGTGGGAAACCAACCCGCAAGCGGACCCCGCACGCCCGATCGGGCTGCTCGCTCCTGTGGGCACCGGACTGGTCGACCGATTCGGCGACGGGTTCCTGGCCCGATTCCCCGGCTACAGCGCCTCGGCATGGGACCGCGGGATGAGCTACGGCGCCAGTGAGGCCACTGGCGTCACGGCCGCTACCGGGGAGATCACCGATATCGCCGGACGTTGCGGCGCAACGAAATTCGTGTTGGCCGGTTACAGCCAGGGCGCCGACGTCATCGGCGACCTCGCCGCGAGCATCGGCTGCGGGACGGGACCGATCCCGGCGGACCGTGTGATCGCAGTCGGGTTGATCGCCGACCCGCAGCAAGGCACGGCGGGCGGCAAGGTCGTCGGCCCTGCGCTGGACGGGCACGGTATCGCCGGACCGCGCCCTGGCGGGTTCTGCCAGCTGTCGGCCGTGACCGCGCAGATATGCGATCCACGGGACAAATACTGCAACACCAACGCCGCGACCAATCCGATCCTGGCTGGCGTGGGCCGAATCCTCACCGGCGGAAGCGACCAACCCGCCGCGTCCGGGCCCGACGGTGCGCCGCTCTCCGGCGACAACCCGACAGGCACCACCGACCAGGCGGGTGCGCTCGGTGCCGATCCGGCGCAGCTACAGGCACTGACCCAGTCGCTGATGTCCGATTTCGGGCAAGGCGACCTTTCAAAGCTGGCTGCCGATCTCAATACCGTTGTCTCACAGGCCCTGTCCGGAATATTCGACTCGGGCGTGGTCACGGCGGTGCAGGACACGCTGCGGTCTCTGACTGATCTGGTCGACTGGACAGACAGCAATCCATCGGTGACCGAACGTCTGGCAGACGCACCGGCCGACTCGCCCGAACACCAGGCGAGCCAGGTGCTGACCGCCGCGAAGAACAGCGACCTCGGCACGGCCCTGGATTCGCTGGCCGCGATCGTCTCAAGAGTCGGCGAGGCGGGTGGTGGTTCCGCGCCTGATGCCACCGGACCGGCGAACGCGTTGGCGTCGTCTACCGCGCCGCTGAGCGCGATGCCAGCGGACACCTTGTCGCAGGCGAAGGCTGTGCTGTCCATCCTGAAACCGTCGACGGTGTTCGAGCAGGTGGTCAACGTCGCAACGAACACCCTCGACTTCGCCGCCAATATCCCGAAGATCCTGGATACCCTGCGCCAGATCGCCACAGTCGTCGCGGACGGCGGCATCGACCTGCCCGCGAAAGTCCAGGGCCTGCACGAGCAGTTCGGCACCTTGAACAATCTGTGCAACCCCCTGGTGAAAATGGCCGCCGGGGTCGACCTGCACACGGTGTCCAAGCTGCTGGCACTGATCCCCGACCCGCAGGGGATCGCCCAGATCGCGTCGGTGATCGTCGACATCCTGGGGAACCTGGACGTCGTCAAGCTCGCATTGCAGGTCGGCGAGCTCCAAGAACACCTGTGGGGCATCGCCGAAGCGATCACCGGCGGCGGCAACCTTGTCGACATCGGCGCCCGGCTCGTCGGCCTGATCCCGACACTGCTCGGGTTCGCCAGCACCGCGGTGAACACACTGACCGGAGCCGCCAAGACTCCCACCACCGCGCTCGACGCGGCACAGTCGAGTGAATCAAGCGCCTCGATGGGCGGCGCGTCGAACCTAGCGGGCCTGGCCGAGTCACTGGTCAACAGCGCGTCGCAAGGCGCGGCTGACCTCGGCCAGCTGGTCGCCGACGGCGTCTCGGCGGCATCGTTCTTCGCCTCGGGCGCCCATCAGGGTTACGACCAGTTCGTCGTCGATGAGTCCGGGCGCACCGCTGTCACGTGGCTGACGGACTGGTTCGCCGAGCGTATTCGGCAGGTCGGAGCCGTGTGATGAGCGCGGACATGACGGTGACCTCCGGCGGCAAGGCGATCATGGTCGTCGGGCTGGTCGTCGTGGCGGTCGTCATGCTGATCATCGGCTCCGGTCGATCCCGGCATACCGACCCCAACTGTCTTCCCGACATGCCCCGGCACGAGACGACTCATGGAACCGCTCGCGTCGTGATGCCGGTGGCGGACGGCACTTTCGTCCCGAGTTCGCCGTACGGGCCCCGGGGAGGAGAGTTCCATCCAGGACAGGATTTCGCCGCCGAGGCCGGCACGCCGATCTACTCGGCCACCGACGGCACGGTGGTGGCGGCCGGGCCTGCCGACGGGTTCGGGAACTGGATCGTCATCGACACCACCGACAGCGACGGCCGGACCGTGTCGACGGTCTACGGGCACATGTCGGCCGCAGGCGTGCTCGTGCACACAGGCGATATCGTGAGCGCCGGCCAGCACATCGCCGATGTCGGCAGCGAGGGCGAATCGTCCGGGCCGCACTTGCATTTCGAAGTCGTGCCCGGAGGACGGCTGTCCGGCGGCGAACACACCGATCCGATGCGGTGGCTCACCGCCCACGGCGCGGGCGAGACCCCGACGGACACGGTCGATCTGGTCGCGAACCGCAGCGGGTTGACCGGGCGATCCGGTTACGACAGCGGGTGCGGCCCTTCGCCGAGCGCCGCGCGACTGAAGGCTGGCTCGGTGCCAGAGGCATTCGAGCCGTGGATCGCCCGCGCCGCCGCCCTGTGCGCGGAGGTGACCGCGCCGCTGCTGGCCGCCCAGCTGCAACAGGAATCGGGGTTCGGCGTCGACGCGCACAGCCCGGCTGGCGCGATCGGTCCCGCCCAGTTCATGCCCGGGACATGGGACGCGCACGGGGTCGACGCCGACGGCGACGGCCGTAAGGATCCTCGCAGCGTCCCCGACGCGGTCATCAGCCAGGGCCGCTACGACTGCGAGCTGGCTGGTATCGCGAAACGTGGTCTGGCAGAAGGCACATTGCGCGGGGACCTCACCGAACTGTGGCTGTCGATGTACAACTGCGGCGCCGGGGAGACCCTGCGTCAGGGACAGGTCTGCCAGAACGACGAGACCCGCAACTACGTGCGTGCCATCCCGGCCGCCGCCTGTGCGTTCACCGGCACTGTATCGGTCGGCTCGCCGGTCGGCGCGGCGATCGTCGCCGAGGCGATGTGCTGGAGCGGACACCCCTACGTATGGGGCGGCGGCGGACCCGATGGACCCACCGCTGCCCAAGGCGGAGCGCCCGGATTCGACTGCTCCGGGCTCACTATGCGCGCGGTCGCGGTCGCCACTGGAGGCCGGATCATCCTGCCGCGCACCAGCCAGGAACAAGTCGACGACCCGCGCGGGACTCCCGTAGCGGAATCGGAGATCGAACCAGGGGACCTGGTCTTCCCCGCCGGGCCCGCGCCCGACCACGTCGCCGTCTACATAGGCGACGGAACCGTCGTACACGCCCCGCAAACAGGCGACGTCGTCAAGACCGCCCCGATCAGCGTTGTCGGCTCCAACCCGTCAGTCAGGAGATTCGGATGAGCACCGAACTGTAGGTTCTCATGATTGATTGCGGTTTCCCGCGTAGTTTGCGTCGATCTTGCGTTTCCGCAAGGTCGGTGGGACGT
>NZ_LZML01000002.1:0-771 GCF_001665695.1 Nocardia sp. 852002-51101_SCH5132738
GCGACAGTGTTATCGCCGAGGATCTCGCCCCAGGATCCGACGCCGCGGTTGGTGGTGATCGCGATCGAGGTCTTCAAGTACCGTTGCGCGACAACCTGAAACAGTGCTGATGCCGCCTCTGCAGGTAACGGCAGGTATCCCAGTTCGTCGATCGCCAGGAGCGTTGGTCCGGCGTAGAAACGCATGCAGGTGGCCCACCGGCCTTCGATCGCAGCTTTGTGGCAGCGGGCCGCCAAATCGGCGGCGGTGGTGACATAGGTGCGGTAGCCGGCGTGCACCGCAGCCCGGGCTAGACCCAAGGCCGCTCAGTTTGGTGTGCTGCCGGGTTGTCAACCGGGTAGCACGCGCACGCTGATGTGGGTTTGGTAGATGGTCCGGTCGATCACCCCCTTGGCGCGGTGTTTGGAGATTGCCCGTTTGACCACGCGAAGGCTGCTGCGGGGCCGGCGATGTGGGAGCAGGTCAGCGCGCACGGCCCGCCCGATCACACCGACGATATCGACAGTCGCGCCGGTGATGACCCGGCCGCATGGACGAGCTGGTCGCGGGCGGTCTGCAAAGCGACGGTGAAACTGCCCCGGTCCGCGACCATGCCCGGTGTGGCCAGCGCGGTATCGGCGATCGCGGTCCGCAACGCCTGGTAGGTGATCAGCAACGCGTAGACCTCCTGCGCGACATCGTCGGCAGTACGCGCCGAGGGTGTCACGAGAACCGTGTAAGTCCGAAGCTAGTTCGGTACTAAATCTATTCTAGCACAATGGAATTCGGTTC
>NZ_LZML01000003.1:0-31066 GCF_001665695.1 Nocardia sp. 852002-51101_SCH5132738
CGACGCGGTGGCCGCGACCGGCACACTCGACTCCTACCATCTGCTCCACGCCGTGCGCGCCCACTTCCTCTCGCAGCGGGAGTTTCCGCAAGTCGGACAGGCGCAGATCGGGCAGGTTCAAGCCGGTGAGTTCGCGCAGCGGCAACACGATGTCGGGAGCGGACGCCAAGGCCACCTCGGCGAGTTGCGCAGGTATCGCGGCAAGATCGCTGTCGCCCGCTGGGCGATAGCCGGGAGAGTCGCGCAGCGTCAGCGTCGCGAGCGGGGCGGCGACCGCGAGAGTCGCGACCACGGGGAGGACGACGGAACGTTTCGGGCGGCGGTACGGCACGAGCATCTCCCATTCAGGTAGAACCGGTGACCGTCAGCGTGGAACAGGGTGTCGCGCGGGGTTGATTCCTGACGGATCGATGGTCACACTAGTCCCAAATGCCACAGATCTAAACCTTTGGTTGAGGATTAGGTCTAGGATAGCTCGAATGTAACTTTCCAGTAGCCGCCCGAGTGCGCGCCGCGACGTCCGATGGGCGCCGTCCGCACACCACAGGAGGGTTCGATGACCCGGACCGAAGCCGCCCGCACCGGCGCCGCGCCGCCGCCGGAACACTCGAACAGCGCACCAGCGGTCGGGGTCGTGGGCGGATTCCGGAGCCGACTCCGGCGTCGGCACGGTGACCTGCTGCGTCGTCGGCGGATTCGGCGCGGCGCGCTGATCGGATTGGTCGTGGTCCCGGTGACCGGCGGGATCGTCGTCGCCTTCGCGGTGCCGATATTCGGTTCGGGCACTCGCAACGCTGCCTATCAGGCGGCCGCGGGCCCCGGGCACGGGCGCGGGATGAGTCAGGTGGGTGCGTTCGACCAGGCCACGGCGGGCGCGACGGCCGACGGCATTCTGGCGCACTATTACCCGGGCGCCCAACTCGGAACGATCGCGCCGACCACGGTCCGGGTGCGGCTCACCGTCTACGACAAGGAAACGCTCGACGTGTACTCCGATTCCGGGCTGACCGTCGCCGGTCGGCGGGTCGTGGCGGGACAGGCCGCGCACCTGACCCCGACGCCGGACGGCGGCGCGAACGTCGTGGTGACCATCGGTTGTGACGGTGATGTGCTGTGGCAGGGCTCCACCGACGACCCCTGGGCCTATCCCGCCGACCCGGGTCCCGATCGGCCCGCGGCCGAACATCTGAAGGTGTGCGACGGCTCGAGTTTCCGTGGGGTTCTGGGTGTTACGCAGGACAACGGGCAGCCGGTGACGGTGAATCAGCTCGACGTCGAGGACTATCTGCTCGGTGTGGTTCCGGCGGAGATGGAGGCCAATTGGGCCGACAAGGGCGGTGCGGAGGCGCTGCGGGCGCAGGCTGTCGCGGCCCGCTCGTACGCCTTGGCCGAACACCGCTACCCCTATGCCCAGACCTGCGACACGACCGACTGTCAGATGTATCCCGGCACCGACAAGGAAGATCCGCGCGCGGCCGACGCGGTCCACTCCACCGCGGGGCAGGTGCTGATGCGTGACGGCCACATTCTGCGCACCGAGTATTCGGCGGCGCCCGGCGGCGGGCAGCCGATCGACATCACTACTCTCGAGGTCGGGCCGACACCCGCGGAACTGGAAGCGGCGCCCGGCGCTCCGGCCGCTCCCGCCCCGGCGGCACCCGAACAAGCGGTGCCCGAACAGGCGGTGCCCGAACAAGCGGTGCGCGGCACTACCGCCATCGATGCGAAGTATGCCGAAAGTGGCGGCGCGGCAGGGCCTTTGGGCGATCCGATGGGTCCGGAGTCGTTGTTGCCGGGCAAGGTCGGAACCTTCCGCTTGTACAAGGGTGGCGTCATCATCGCGACCCCGACCCTCGGTGCCCAGATCGTCGATTACGCCCGCCTGCTGCAGATCGCGCCGCAGGTCAGCCAGAGCGCGGGGGAGGGCGCCGGGGTGCAGGCCGCGGCTCCCGGCGGCACCCGCACCCGGGGGACGGCGGCGACTCCCACCCCGCCACCGGCTCCCAGCGGGCAGGATGCGGCCACCGGACCCGGCCCTGCGGACTCCGTCGGTACTCCGGCTGCCGCGACCGGCACTTCGGCTGCCGCGACCGGCGCTCCGGCCGACTCGTCGGCAGCGGGTATCGCGGCGCCCGACCACACCGCGCCCGTGCCGGAGGCAGCCGCTCCGCAGCAGATTCCGGGTTAGCGGACTGCACCTGGCGTGTCCGATGTGGCGCGGCCGGGTTCGCCGACGCCGCCGGTCTCGCCCGCCATCCGGGACCGGATCGTCGGCGCTGCCGTAGTAGCCCCGCTCAGCCCAGCGAGGTGTCGTCCAGTGATTCGGACAGTCGGCGGAGCAGGCCGGCGAGCTGGTCGAGATCGGTGCGGCTCATGCCGGACAGCAGGCGGATCTCGTTGTCGACGTGCAGCGGCATGAGCTCGTCGATCACTTCGCGTCCGCGGTCGGTGAGCTGAACTCGGATGGTTCGCCGGTCCTTCGCATCGGGAACTCGGCGGACCAGATCCTTGGCGGCCATGCGGTCGATGCGATTGGTGATCGCGCCCGAGGTCACCATGGTGGCCTTGATCAGGTCGCCGGCGGTGAGACCGTCGGGACCGCCGGAGCGGCGCAGCGTGGTCAGTACGTCGAACTCCCAGTATTCGAGGCCGTAACGGGCGAAGAAGTCCTTCATCTCGCGCTCGAGCCGTCGGCCCAAGCGCTTCAGCCGGCCGATGACGTGGGTGGGCCACACGTCGAGTTCCGGGCGGACGCGACCCCAGTCCGCGACGATCCGATCCACGGCGTCGCTCATCGGTCTCCTCTCGTGCGCAATATCTCAACGTTCAGATACTTGACATCAAGACACTCGGCGGTGTCGGATTATCTCAACGTTGAGATTATCAATGAGGAGATACCGAGATGAATCGCACCGCCGCCCGCGGTTCGACTGCCGCGATCCTCGCGATCACCGGTCTGGCCCCGCTGGTGTGGGGCACCACGTACGCCGTCACGTCCGAGTTCCTGCCGCCGGAGCGGCCGATGTTCACCGCGTTGATGCGCGCCCTCCCGGCCGGATTGGTGTTGCTGGGCGCCACCCGGGTGCTGCCGCGCGGCCGCTGGATCGGCCGTGCCGCACTGCTCGGCGTGCTGAATATCGGCGCCTTCTTCCCGTTGCTGTTCCTCGCCGCATACCGGCTGCCCGGCGGTGTGGCGGCCGTATTGGGTTCGGCCGCACCGCTGTTCGCGCTCGGATTCGCGGCGCTGCTGCTGCGGGTGCGGCCGAGCGGTCGCAAACTGCTGGCCGCCGGGATCGGCATGCTGGGGGTGGCATTGGTGGTGCTGCGGGCGAATGCCGCGCTGGACCCGATCGGTGTGCTGGCCGGACTGGCCGGCGCGGCATCGATGGCCGCGGGAACCGTGCTGACCGGTCATTGGGGTCGGCCGGAAGGGGTCGGCCCGCTGGCGTTCACGAGCTGGCAGTTGACCGCGGGCGGAGTGGTCCTGCTGCCGTTGGCGCTGCTCACCGAGGGTGCGCCGCCCGCACTGGACGCCCCGGCGATCGGCGGATACCTCTATCTGGGCGCGCTCGGCACCGCGGCCGCCTACGCCCTCTGGTTTCGCGGTTTGGCTCGGGTGCCGGCCACGTCGGTCGCCTTCCTCGGCCTGCTGAGCCCGCTCTCCGCGGCGGTGATCGGATGGGCCGCGCTCGGCCAGTCGCTGACCCCGTTGCAGGTGCTGGGCATGGTGATCGCGTTGGGCTGCACGGTGCTGGGCCAGGTGGGGGATCGCACGCAGAAGCCGGCCGGACATTCGCTGTCACCGGTAACCATCGATGCGCCCGAACTCGCCGATCCCCGGCAACTTTCGTCGGACGACGCCGATTCGATCGCGCCCGAAGACCCTTCGGCGCACATCTCCCGAGTGCGCTGATTCCTCGGCAGGAGTGAAAGATCATGCATATCACCGTTTTCGGTGCCGCGGGAACCGCCGGCAGCCGGATCGTGCACGAGGCGCTGTCGCGCGGCCACGAGGTCACCGCCGTCGGCCGCAGCGCCGAGCGCCCGAATACGCTGCCCGCAGCGGCGAACTTCCGCGCCGCGGACGCCACCGACCCGGACCGGGTGAAGGATGTCACCGCCGGAAGCGATGTGGTCATCAGTGCGACCAGGCCCCGCGCCGGGCGCGAGTACGAAATGGCGGATGTGGCCGCGGCGCTGCTGGAGGGATTGCGCAACACCGGAATCCGCCTGCTGGTCGTGGGCGGCGCGGGCGATCTGATCGTGCCCGGAACCGGCTCGACCGTCATGCAGATGCCCGACTTTCCGCCGGACTGGCGGCCGATCGCCCTGGCCTGTCACGCGCAACGCGAGGTATTCCGCAGGGCGGCAACCGATGTCGACTGGACCTACCTCAGCCCGCCGGCCCTGCTCGAGCCCGGCGAACGCCGCGGAAGCTACCGGACCGGCCTCGACGAACTGCTCAGCGACAGCACGGGCACCTCGTGCATCTCGATGGAGGACCTCGCCGTCGCACTCCTCGACGAGGCCGAGAATCCGCGCCACGCCCGCACCCGCTTCACGGTCGCCTACTGAATGTGTCGGGCCGAACGAGCCTCGCGGACAAGGATTTATCCCCGCCTTAAGAATCGGCCAACCACCACGGCGACGATAAGGAGACATCCGGTGAGCCGGCTTCCCCGTGATGCGGGTTCACCTCGTACCGACGTCGTTCGCAGGCGGTAGAGTGCCTGCCCGAGAGAAGGGGGAGGCCGATGAGCTATCCGTATGGACCCGGCTACGGGGGTAATGGTTATCCGCCGGCGGGCTATCCGCCGCCCGGGTACCCGCCTGCGGGGTATCCGGCGCCGGGGTATGCGCCCTACGGTTATCAGGAGCCGCGGCCGAGTGGTGGCGCGGCGATCACGGCCGGCGTTTTCGCACTGCTGCTGGCGTTGCTGGCCGGGTTCGGAATCATCGGTTTGCTCAGTGCGGCAAGCAATCTGAATCGTTCGTACGGCTCGTACAGTTCGCACAGCAGTGGTTCGGGCGACATCTTCTATGTCATGGCCGCGGTCGACGGTCTGATCGCGCTGCTGTGGGCCGTCGGCGGAATCATGCTGATGAACCACAAGAATGCCGGGCGCGTGATGCTGGTCGCGCTGTCCTCGCTCGGGCTGCTGGGCGGTCTCGCGGGGATCGTCATGGCATTGGCCAACGGCGTGCCCGCGGCATCGATCGGCGGAATCGTCGGACTGCTGTTCGCGGTGTTGATGCTGAGCCTGACGCTGTCCGGTTCGGCGAAGCGGTGGTGTGGCGTGGGCATGCCCGCCTATCCGCCCGCCGCCTACTACGGCCAGCCTCCCTACCCGTACTGAGACGGTCGGCGGATGGCCGCCGCCGTGGCCGGGGCGCTCGCCCATCCCGGGAGCGGTATGGGTGGCGTGTGGTCTCGATGGGGACGGTGTCCGCGTCAACCCCCGGTGACGCCCTGGTGAACACTTCCCGGCCCCTCGCGGCGAGATTCCGCTACCCCTGCCGGTCCGCGCACGGCCGTGACCACCGTCCCCGCTACCGAGACCTACGGCGTGCAGACGCGGTGACCCGCTACGGCTACGCTGGGCTCCCGTGACCGTCGCAGCTCCCTTCGATCTGATCGTCGTCGGCTCCGGATTCTTCGGGCTGACCGTTGCCGAACGCACCGCCAACCTGCTGGGAAAGCGGGTGCTCGTGGTCGAGCGCCGCTACCACCTGGGCGGTAACGCGTATTCGGAGGCGGATCCGGAAACCGGCATCGAAATCCACAAGTACGGTGCCCACCTCTTCCACACCTCCAATAAGCGGGTATGGGATTACGTCAATCAGTTCACCGAGTTCACCGGTTACCAGCATCGGGTCTTCGCGATGCACAAGGGGCAGGCTTACCAGTTCCCGATGGGACTCGGCCTGATCTCGCAGTTCTTCGGCCGTTATTTCAGTCCCGAGGAGGCGCGGGCGCTGATCGCGGAGCAGTCCGCCGAGATCGAGACCAAAGATGCCGCGAACCTCGAGGAAAAGGCGATTTCGCTGATCGGCCGCCCGCTCTACGAGGCGTTCGTCCGCGATTACACCGCCAAGCAGTGGCAGACCGATCCCAAGGAGCTGCCCGCCGGCAATATCACCCGGCTGCCCGTGCGATACACCTTCGACAATCGCTATTTCAACGACACCTACGAGGGTCTGCCGGTCAACGGTTACACCGCCTGGCTGGAGAAGATGGCCGAATCGGATCTGATCGAGGTGCGCCTGAATACCGATTGGTTCGAGGTGCGCGACGAAATCCGCGCGCAGAATCCGGACGCGCCCGTCGTCTACACCGGCCCGCTGGACCGCTACTTCGACTACAGCGAGGGCGAACTGGGCTGGCGCACCATCGATTTCGAGACCGAAGTGCTCGAGACCGGCGACTTCCAGGGCACCTCGGTGATGAATTACAACGATGCCGATGTCCCGTTCACCCGCATCATCGAGCCGCGCCATTTCCACCCGGAGCGCGACGGCTATCCGGAGGACAAGACCGTCATCATGCGCGAATTCTCGCGATTCGCGCAGACCGGCGACGAGCCGTACTACCCGATCAACACCCCGGAGGACCGCGCGAAACTGCTCGCCTACCGCGAGCGGGCGAAGAACGAAACCGCGACGGCCAAGGTCGTTTTCGGCGGACGTTTGGGCACCTACCAGTATCTCGACATGCATATGGCCATCGGCAGCGCGTTGAGTACCTTCGACAACGTGCTGCGCCCGCATCTGGAATCCGGCGCACCGCTCACGGCCGGCGATCCCCAGTAATGTGCCACCGGCCCGTACCGCGGATGCAGGAAGTGAAATGACCGCACAAGTGACCCTCGAGGATATGAGCACCGAGACCCGCGCGAAATCCCTGCTGCAGCGCATCATTCTGCCTCGCCCCGGCGAGCCGCTGGATGTGCGGACGCTGTATCTGGAGGAATCGGCGACGAACGCTCGCCGCGCGCATGCTCCCACGCGCACCTCGCTGTCGATCGGCGCCGAATCCGAAGTGTCGTTCTGCACCTATTTCAATGCGGTGCCGGCCAGTTACTGGCGACGCTGGACGATTCTGGAATCGGTGGTGCTGCGCCTGGACCTGTCCGGGCACGGCCGGGTGGACGTCTACCGTTCCAAGGCCGACGGTTCCCGGATCCACGTGCGCGGCAACGAATTCGCGACAGCCTCGGCGGGCCGTGAATCGCTCACCGCGCCGGCCGATATCACCACCGTGGAATTCGAGGTCGATCTGGCGCCGTTCGAGGACGGCGGCTGGATCTGGTTCGACATCACCACCGATTCCGCGGTCGAATTGCGCAGCGGCGGGTGGTACGCGCCGGTCGAGGCGCCCGGTGAGGGCAGCATCGCGGTGGGCATGCCGACCTTCAACCGGCCCACCGACTGTGTGAACACTCTCGCGGCCCTCGGTTCCGATCCGCTGGTGCTGGAGAAGATCAAGGCCGTGATCATTCCCGATCAGGGCAATCGCAAGGCCGTGGACGAACCCGGATTCGCCGAGGCCGCCGCGGTTCTCGGCGATCGGCTCGCCATTCACGATCAGCCGAATCTCGGTGGTTCCGGCGGATACAGCCGCGTCATGTACGAGGCGCTGAAAACCACGGACGCGCAATACATCGTCTACATGGACGACGATATCGAGATCGAGCCGGACTGCATTCTGCGCGCGCTGGCCTTCGCCCGTTTCTCGCGCACACCCACGCTGGTGGGCGGCCAGATGCTGAATCTGCAGGAGCGTTCGCATCTGCACACCATGGGCGAGGTGGTCGACCGCGGCATCTGGATGTGGACCGCGGCGCCGAATGTCGAATACGACCACGATTTCTCGAAGTATCCGCTGCGCGACCGCGACAATTCCAAACTGCTGCACCGGCGCATCGATGTCGATTTCAACGGCTGGTGGACCTGCGTCATCCCGCGCGTGGTGGCCGAGCAGATCGGTCAGCCGCTGCCGCTGTTCCTGAAGTGGGACGACGTGGAGTACGGGCTGCGCGCCCGGGCGGCCGGATATCCGACGGTCACGCTGCCGGGTGCGGCGGTCTGGCACATGGCGTGGAGCGACAAGGACGACGCCATCGACTGGCAGGCGTATTTCCACCTGCGCAACCGCCTGGTGGTCGCGGCGCTGCACCTCGGCAACGACGGCCGTCCGATGATCGTCAATACGGTCAAGGCGACGCTGAAACATTTGCTGTGCCTGGAATATTCGACGGTCGCCATTCAGAACCAGGCGATTCGCGATTTCCTCGCCGGACCGGACAAGCTGTTCGAACTGCTGCCCACCGCGCTGGGCCAGGTCGCCGCGATGCGCAAGGAATTCCCGGATGCGGTGATCGTCGGCTCCTCGACGGACCTGCCGCTGCCCAGCGGCGCCGATGTGGGCGCGGTCGGTGAACCGTCGAATCCGCTGGCCAAGATCGTCCGGCTCGGCAAGGGCGTGGCGCACAACCTGCGCAAGGCCAAGACCGAACATCACGATCGCCCGCAGTTGAACGTCCCGACACTGGACGCGCGTTGGTTCCTGCTCTCGCAGGTCGACGGGGTTACCGTGACCACAGCCGACGGGCGTGGCGTGGTCTACCGCAAGCGCGATCCGCGCCAGGCCCGGGAGCTGTTCACCGAGGCGATGCGGTTGCGCCGGGAACTGGCCGCGCGGTTCCCCGAGCTGCGGGAGCGGTACCGTGCCGCACACGCGCGCTTGACCAGCACCGCGGCCTGGGAGAACGCGTTCGGAATCAACACTAGTGAGGACAAATGACCGCCCCAGCCTCCTCCGATCCGGCCGGCGCCCCGCATTTGCAGGTGGTGGCGGACCCCGAGGTGTCCAAGCCCGCGGAGGTCAAGATCCTCAACGCCGTCCAGGGCGCCATCGGCACCCCGCCGGTGATCAAGGCCGCGCGCGGGATGTCGCATTTCGGTGAGCACGCGCTCGGCTGGATGGCCATCGGCGCCGCGGGCGCACTGGTCGACAAGTCCCGCCGGCGTCAGTGGGCCGGAGTCGCGGTGGGCGCCTTCGGGGCGCACGCCGCCTCGGTCGTCATCAAGCGCGTCGTCCGGCGCCCGCGCCCGCACGATCCATCGGTGCAGGTCAACGTGTCGACGCCGAGCAAACTGAGCTTCCCGTCCTCGCACGCCACCTCCACGACGGCGGCGGCCGTGTTGCTCGGAAAGTTGACCGGGCTACCCTTGCCTGCGGTGCTCGTGCCGCCGATGCTGCTCTCCCGGGTCGTTCTGGGAGTGCACTATCCCTCCGACGTGCTCGCCGGATCCGCTCTGGGTGCGGCATCCGCCGCAGCCGTGCTAGCCGCCGAAAAGAGATTCGCCAGTGACCGCACAGGAAAGAACCCTCGCTGATATGAGTGAAGAGCCGACCGGCACCGACCTCGACGAAGCCGTCCTCAAGGGTCCGCCGAAGACGCTGGCCGGCGGAATCGTCAAGGCCGTGCGGCCACGGCAGTGGGTGAAGAACGTCCTCGTGCTGGCGGCGCCACTGGCCGCGGGCAAGGACGCGGCCTCCGGTGCGTACGTGCTGGCGGATGCGACCGTGGTCGCCCATATCGCGATCGCGTTCGTCGTGTTCTGCATGGCGGCCTCGGGTATCTACCTGGTCAACGACGCGCTCGACGTCGAGGCCGACCGCGCGCACCCCACCAAGCGCTTCCGGCCCATCGCGGCCGGCGTGGTGCCGGTGAACCTGGCGTATTCGCTCTCCGCGGTGCTGCTGGTCGGCTCGATCGCGGCGTCGTTCCTGGCGTCCTGGCATCTGGCCGTCGTGATGGCGGTCTACATCGGCATTCAGCTGGCCTACTGCTTCGGCCTGAAACACCAAGCGGTGCTCGACATCTGCATCGTGTCCTCGGGCTTCCTGCTGCGCGCGGTCGCCGGTGGCGCGGCCGCCGATATCCGGCTCTCGCAGTGGTTCCTGCTGATCATGGCCTTCGGTTCGCTGTTCATGGCGGCCGGTAAGCGCTACGCGGAGTTGAAGATCGCGCTCGACACCGGCGCCAAGATCCGCAAGTCGCTGCAGTACTACACACCCACCTACCTGCGCTTCATCTGGACCCTGTCGGCCACCGCGGTGGTGGTCTTCTACGGGCTGTGGGCCTTCGAAACCGATCACAAGCACACCCAGTGGTTCGCGATCTCGATGATTCCGTTTACCATCGCAGTCCTGCGCTACGCGGTCGACGTCGATGGCGGCGAGGCCGGGGAACCCGAAGAGATCGCGCTGGGGGATCGCATATTGCAGCTCCTGGCCATCGCCTGGATCGGAGCGGTAGGTGTCGCTGTCTATCTCACCTGACGAGATGCTGGTAGCGGGAGACGAACATGGGGAGGGGGCAGACGCGGAGTCGTCCGATCGCGCACTACAGCGCGATGGCGATGCCGCGCGCCGCTTTTCGGTGCTCTCCCGCACGGTATTCGTCGGTGGGGTGATCGTCACCGTCGCGTTGTTCGGTATCGGTGCCTGGCAACGGCGCTGGATCGCCGACGACGGCCTGATCGTCCTGCGCACCGTGCGCAATCTGCTGGCCGGGAACGGCCCGGTCTTCAACGCCGGCGAGCGGGTGGAGACCAATACCAGCGCGGCCTGGACGTATGTGATCTGGTTCTTCAGCTGGGTCAGCGACGCCCGGCTCGAATACGTCAGTCTGGCTGTCGCGCTGACCCTTTCGCTGCTGGCCGTCGTCTTCGCCATGGTGGGTTCGGCGCGGTTGTGGCGCCCGGTGACCCGGACCGCGCCGACGCTGCTGCTGCCCGCCGGTGCGCTGGTCTACATCGCCGTGCCGCCGGCTCGCGACTACGCCACCTCCGGCCTGGAGAACTGCCTGGTCATCTTCTGGCTCGGCGTGCTGTGGTGGTTGCTGCTGCGCTGGAGTCAGGACGAGAAGCGCGGCCTGGCAAAACTTCTCGTGGCCGGCTTCTGGGCCGGATTGTGCTGGGTGGTCCGCCCGGAGATGACCGTCATCGGCGGTCTGGCGCTGCTCATGCTCTTTTTCGCACCGGTGCCGCGTATCCGGTTGCGCCCGGTGCTGATTCGCGCGCTGCTGGTGGCGGTCGGCGGCGCGGTGCCGGTCGGCTATCAGATCTGGCGCATGGGCTATTACGGCCTGCCCTATCCGAACACCGCGGTGGCCAAGGAGGCCGGCGGCGCGAAATGGGGCCAGGGCCTGAAATATCTGTGGGATCTGGTCGGCCCGTACTACCTGTGGATTCCGCTGCTGGTCCTCGTCGTGGTGACCGCCGTGCTGCTGCGCGGACGGAGCCGCCGGACTCCCGATGCCAAACCGTCCGGCGAAACCGGACGACGGGTCCGGCTGCAGCGGTGGCTGCGCTCCCCGGCCGCGGTGGTGACGCTGATGGTCGGCGGCGGTCTGCTGCTGGTGCTGTTCAATATGCGCGTCGGCGGCGACTTCATGCACGGCCGCATGCTGCTGCCACAGCTGTTCTGCCTGATGCTGCCGGTTTCGGTGCTGCCGGTGCGGTTGCCGGTCGGCGACCGTTCCGAATGGCTGCGGTGGTCGTTCGCCCTGCCGCTGATCGCCTGGGCCGGGACGGTCGGCTGGGCGCTGTTCGCGGCCAACACCACCGCCGACACCTCGGGCGGGCAGATCAGTGCCTCGGGCATCGTGGACGAGCGGATCTACTACGTCCTCAACAGCGGCCACGACCACCCGGTGCTGGCGGAGGACTATCTGGACTACCCGCGCATGCGGGCCATGCTGCAGGACATCGCCGCCACGCCGGACGGTGGCCTGCTGATCAACTCGCCCTCGTTCATGATGTGGTACGTCGCGCCGCCGCCGCTGCCGATTCCGCCGGGCGGGTACGGGCACACCGTCTACTTCCTCAACCTGGGCATGACCAGCATGAACGTGCCGCTGAGCGTGCGCGTCATCGATCAGGAGGGCCTGGCCTACCCGTTGGCCGCGCATACCGACCGGCTGGCCGACGGACGTATCGGACACGACAAGAACCTGTATCCGGACTGGGTGATCGTCGATACCGGTATGGTCGACCAGCATCCGTGGATGCCGTGGTTCCTCGACGAGAAGTGGGTACGTCAGGCGCGGACCGCGCTGTCGTGCCCGGCGACCCAGGATCTGCTGGCCTCGTATCGAGCCCCGCTGACCTGGGATCGGTTCAAGCACAATGTCATCCAGTCGCTGCATTTCGCGAAGTACCGCATCGACCGGGTGCCCAAATACGAGATCCAGCGTTGCCATCTGGTGGACCCGACGACACCGCCCCCGGTGCCGAACTAGACCGCCGACGACAACGAAGAAGTCGTGTATTAGTCTCGGTTTGATAACGCCGATGTATCGATTTCACGATACGCTCGGTGACGGACGTCCGTCGGGGGCGCATCTCAGCATGCGCACGGGTGATCATTCGCAGAGAAGAACAGCGGTCGGACGGGCCGCGCTACGGGAAAGGCCGGACAGGATATGCGAGGCGTGACTGTGCGATGGGTGCAGCAGAGACGTCGGAGACGGTCGCAGCAGCCGTCGGCGCCTCATCGAGCCGGGTGGCTCAAGCGGTCCGCGGTGGGCGTGGCTTTGGCGACGTTGCTGCCGTTCGGGGTGTCGGTGGCAGAGGCCGGACATGCGGCCGCCGCCTTCAATCCGACGGGTATCGACTTCTGGGTCGATTCGTCGATGGGCCCGATCAAGTCGCGCATCTTCCGTGCGGCCGACGGCAACACCGGACGGGTGGTGTACGCCCTCGACGGTATGCGCGCCCAGGGCGACATCAGCGGCTGGGAGAAGGAAACCAACATCATCCCGGCGTTGGTCAACGCCAACATCAACGTGGTGATGCCGGTCGGCGGTCCGTCGAGCTTCTACGCCGACTGGAACGCGCCGAGCAACTTCTTCGGCATCGACACCGGTTCGGCCGGCTCCTCCGGCTCGGCCTCGACCGGCTCGGCGATGACCGGTTCCTCGAACTACAACGAGACGCTGGGCAAGGTGAACACCTACAAGTGGGAAAGCTTCCTCACCCAGGATCTGCCCAATGCCCTCAGCTCGCGGTTGGGCTTCAGCTCGCACCGCAACGGCGTCTTCGGCCTGTCGATGGGCGGTAGCGCCGCCCTGACCCTGGCCGCGTACCACCCGGACCAGTTCAGCTACGCGGGCTCGTTCTCGGGCTACCTGAACATCTCGGCGCCGGGTATGCGTGAGGCCATGCGCGTGGCGATGCTGAGCGCCGGTGGGTACAACATCGACGCCATGGCGCCGCCGTGGGGCCCGCAGTGGTTGCGGATGGATCCGTTCGTGTTCGCGCCGCGGTTGAAGGCCAACAACACTCGGCTGTGGGTCGCGGCCGGCAGCGGCATTCCGTCGCCGCAGGACGCGGTCGCCCCGCTCGACATCGTCCAGGGGTCGCCGCTGGAGGCGTTGGCGCTGGCCAACACCCGCGCCTTCCAGGCCCGCATGATGACCCTGGGCGCCGGCAACGTGACCTACGACTTCCCGAACGTGGGTGTGCACAACTGGCACAACTGGGAGGACGAGGTCTATCGGATGCTCCCGGATATGTCGGCCAATATCGGCTGATATCAGCACGACTCACAGCCCCGCAGCGGATGTCCGCTGCGGGGCTGTGTCGTATGCGGAGCCGTCCTGACGACCTGTGCCGCAGATCACCTTTCGGACTATTTCCGTGTTGAATCATTCGGTCGCGCTACTCGATCACCGATACTCGATTGGTATCGAAGAACCCTGCAGTACAGCGGCGAGCGCCTTCGCCGAAACGCTTTGTCTGTGTTGTCCGGAACGAGCGGTGGTTCGTGCGGTGTGGGATCGGTTGCGACCGCCGCTTCTGGCGAAAGGCCGTGTCGATGCGAATTGCGCGCAGGAAGCCGTTGCTCGGAGGAAGGCCTGGTCAGGCGCCGCGTTCGCGGCTCAGGCGCTCGGCGCTGGGCATGGCATTGGCACTGTTGCTGCCACTGGGAGTTTCGGTACTCGGCAACGGCGCGACCGCATCGGCGGCATTCGACCCGTCGGGCTTCGACTTCTGGGTCGATTCTCCGGTGATGGGCGCGGTCAAGTCCCGTATTTTCCGGGCCAAGGACGGCAACACCGATCGCGTGGTCTACGCGCTCGACGGTCTGCGGGCACCCCAGACGTTGAACGGCTGGGAGATCGAGACGAATGTCGCGCAGGTACTGACCGACTGGAATATCAACGTGGTCATGCCGGTCGGCGGCCAATCCAGTTTCTACGCCGACTGGAATGCGCCCAGCTCGTTCTTCGGCGTCCCGCCGAGCAATTTCGGTTCGGCCAACACCGGATCCGGTGTGACCGAGGCATTCCTGGGTGGGCCGGGGAAGGACTATCGCTACGACTGGGAGACGTTCCTGACCGGCCAGTTGCGCAATGCCCTGCGTGATCGGCTCGGGTTCCGGGCCAGCCGCAACGGCGCGTTCGGATTGTCGATGGGTGGTAGCGCCGCGCTGACGCTGGCCGCGTATCACCCGGATCAGTTCAGCTTCGCCGGATCGTTCTCGGGCTATCTGAACATTTCCGCCCCCGGTATGCGGGAGGCGATTCGGATGGCGATGATCGACGCGGGCGGTTACAACGTTGATTCGATGGCTCCGCCGTGGGGCCCGCAGTGGTTGCGAATGGACCCGTTCGTATTCGCGCCGCGCCTGATCGCGAACAACACCCGGCTCTGGATCGCCGCCGGCAGCGGTGTGCCGTCGCAGGAGGACCTGGGCCTGCCACTGCCGGCGGCCGCCGACCACATCATGCGCGGTGCGCCGCTGGAGGTGCTGGCATTGGCGAATACCCGGGCCTTCCAGGTGCGGATGGCGACGCTGGGCGCGACCAACGCGGTGTATTCGTTCCCGAATGTCGGTGTGCACGACTGGTTCAACTGGCAAGCCGAGGCATACCGGATGATTCCGGACCTTTCGGCGAATATCGGCTGAACATCCGCGACATCTCGGGCCCCGGCCGAAACCGCCGGGGCCCGAGCCATGTTCGGTGTTTCCTGGTGAAATTCACCGGCGCAGTAGTTGATTCGTCATTTCACGCTGTCATTTCCGGCCGGACGCGATAGGGTCACTGCACGATTACGAATGGCGCACGGGCGGATTTCAGCCACCCGGCGGGGTCCGTGTTGCTAACGATTGGGCGGTCGAATATCGTCCAGCGAGCGCAAGTGTGACCGTTCGTAGCCGCGGCGTCGCTCATGTCGAAAGGTCGGGTTCGACGTGGGTGCAGATCATGCCGTCGCTGACGGAAGTGGTCGTGGCGCGGCGACAACAGCAGACAGCAGCAGAAAGAGAGCAGTATCCATGCGTTTCGGCAGGTCGGCCGCGCCGGTTTCGCATTCGGCGCTCGCGCCGGAGTCAGCCCCCAGAGGGCGGCGAGGCGCTCAGCGTGGTTGGCGCACACGACTTCTCGCTGCGGGTGCCGCGATGGCACTCCCGATTGCGGCGGGCATCATGGCCCCGGCCGCCATCGCCGCTCCCGTTCACGCACCCGTGCACCAGACGCCCGCGGGCGGCTACGACGAACTGATGGTTCCGTCGAGCATGGGCCCCATCAAGGTGCAGGTGCAGTGGGCGCGCAACGGCGGTAACGCGGCGCTGCTGCTGCTGGACGGCCTGCGTGCGCGCGACGACCGCAACGCCTGGTCGTTCGAGACCAACGCGCAGCAGATGTTCGGCAACGACAACGTCACCCTGGTGATGCCGGTGGGGGGCCAGTCCAGCTGGTACGCCGACTGGCAGGGCCCGAGCAACACCAACGGCCAGAAGTTCACCTACAAGTGGGAAACGTTCCTCACCAAGGAACTTCCGGACTTCCTCAGCAACTACGGGGTTTCGCGTACCAACTACGCGGTCGCCGGTCTGTCGATGAGTGGTCCGGCGGCGCTGCGCCTGGCGGCGTTCCACCGGGACCAGTTCAAGTACGCGGCCTCGTTCTCCGGTCCGCTGAACTGGAACGCCCCCGGTATGCGCGAGGCGATTCGCGTGATGATGCTCGACGCCGGCCGCTTCAATGTCGACTCGATGGCCGCGCCGTGGAGCCCGCAGTGGCTGCGTTCGGACCCGATGGTGTTCGCGCCGCAGCTGCGCGGTCTGCCGATGTACATCTCGGCCGCCAGTGGTCTGCCCGGTCAGTACGACCACCCGAACGGCCTTGTCGGTGCGTTCAATACCGGTAACGCCATGGGCATCGAGCTGATCTCGATGGTCAGCACCCACTCGTTCAAGGCTCGCCTGGACTCGCTGGGCATTCCGGCCGCCTACGACTTCCCGCCCACGGGCACCCACGCCTGGCTCTACTGGCAGGACGAGCTGGCCAAGGCTCGCACGGGCATTCTGGCCGCACTGAACGCCTGATCAAGGGCCGTAACAACAACTGAACCCGGCGCCGCGCAGATCAGATCTGCGCGGCGCCGGCATGTTGCGGGCGGGCGCCGGTTGCGTTGTGCGCTGCGATTTCTCAGGTTTGCTGTCCGCGCGTCCTACCGCCTCCAGCCGTCCGGGCGCGGTACAACACTCCTGTGGCAGGTGTGGCATCTGGTAGACGGGGGACGGTTCGTCGCGGCCGCTGGGCCCGTCGACGACTCGCGATGCTGGCCGCTGCCGTGGTCGTGCCGATCGCCTCCGGAATCAGCGTCGCACCGCTGCCGGCATTCGCCGAACCCGCCGCGGTGCCCGCACCGGCCGGGGCGACGATCGAGAAGGTCGTCTGGCTGACCGATCGGCGCGTCGCGCTGTGGGTGAATTCGCCGTCCATGGGTTCACCCGTCCAGGTGCAACTACTGCTGGCCCGCGACTGGAATTCCCGCCCGGACGCGCGATTTCCGCTGCTGTTCATGCTCGACGGCCTGCGCGCTGAGGACGACGAGAGCGGCTGGACCAAGGATGCCGGGGCCGTCGACTTCTACGCCGACAAGAACGTCACCGTGGTACTGCCCATCGGCGGCCAGTCGAGCTTCTATTCCGACTGGGTGCAGCAGGACAACGGCAAGAACTACAAGTGGGAAACCTTCCTGACCAAGGAATTGCCGCCCCTGCTGGAGAACCAGTGGCGCGCCACCGACGCCCATGGCGTCGAGGGGCTTTCGATGGGCGGTACGGCCGCGATGTTCCTGGCCGGCCGCAATCCCGGCTGGGTGAAGTACGCGGCATCGTATTCGGGCTTCCTGACCACCACGAGTGTCGGTATGCCACAGGCGATCATGTTCGCGATGCGCGACGCCGGCGGATTCGACGCCAACGCCATGTGGGGCCCGCCGACGAATGCCGAGTGGTCCGAACACGATCCGTATCAGCTGGCGCCGAAGCTCAAGGGCATCAGCCTGTACGTTTCCGCCGGCAGCGGCACCACCGGCGCCTACGACAAGCCTTCCGACATCCCGGGCATCAGCACCAATTACGCCGGGATGGGCCTGGAAATGCTGTCCCGGCTGACCAGTCAGAACTTCGTCGACAAGCTGAACAAGCTGTCGATTCCGGTCCAGGCCAATTACCGCCCCTCCGGCACACATTCGTGGCCGTACTGGGATTTCGAGATGCGTCAGTCCTGGCCCCAGGCCGCGGCCGCGCTCGGCGTGGAGGCCGACAAACCCGCCTGCGCGGTGAACGGCGCGGTCGCCGCGGCCGTGCAGATCGACAAGTGGCTGGGTGACTGCGTCACCGGCGAATACCAGGTGACCAACGGCAGCGCGCAGGACTTCAAGGGCGGCCGGATGTTCTGGTCGCAGGCCACCGGCGCGCATGCGGTCGCGGGAGCGATCGGCGGGACCTAC
The DNA here is from genome assembly GCF_001665695.1 of Nocardia sp. 852002-51101_SCH5132738. NCBI lineage: Bacteria > Bacillati > Actinomycetota > Actinomycetes > Mycobacteriales > Nocardiaceae > Nocardia > Nocardia sp. 852002-51101_SCH5132738. Next base: position 17,821 of record NZ_LZML01000003.1, read on the forward strand.
CAGGCGACGGCCGGACCGGGCGGCCCGCTGGGCTTGCCCACCGCCGCCGAACAGCCACTGCCGGACGGTCAGGGCCGCTTCCAGACCTTCCAGGGCGGTTCGGTCTATTGGACGCCGCAGACCGGCGCCCAGGTGATCCGCGGGGCGATTCTCGCCGAATGGGAGCGGCAGGGCTTCGAACGTGGCCCCGCCGGCTATCCGACCGGGCCGGAGGCCAAAACGCCGAACAAGGACGGCGTGGTGCAGGGCTTCCAGGGCGGTCCGATGTACTTCAGCGACAAGACCGGGGCGCACCGGGTGCAGGGCCTGATCCTCGGTAAGTACGCGCAGATGGGCTTCGAGAACAGCTGGCTCGGTTTCCCGGCCGCCGAGGAACAGCCGACCAAGGATCTGGGCCGCTACAGCAAGTTCGAGGGCGGCAACATCTACTGGAGTCCGCTCTCGGGGGCATGGGCCGTGCGCAACGGCCCGATCATGGACGCATGGGGGCAGCAGGGCTTCGAGAACGGCAAGCTCGGCTACCCCATCAGCGACGAGTTCCCGGTTCCCGGGGGCGTGCAGCAGAATTTCCAGACCGGATTCGTCGTCGTGCGCGACGGCAAACCGCCCGAGGTACACGGAGCCTAGGGCGATAAATCACCTTTAAGTGGTTGATGAGGGTTCCGGCCATGGGATCCCTGTCCGCGCCGGTTGCCGTTAACCTGGAGCGCGACCTGCTAGGAGTTCTAGCCCTCAGCGAACTAGATCGAGGACACGATTCATGCTTCGGACCCGTCCGGTCGGAGAACGGTACATCGCCGGTGGCAAGGTCGCCGGCATCATGGTCGCGCTGGCGGCCACGGGATTACTGGCCGCCTGCGGCGGTAACGATTCCACGGCGTCGAGCACGCCCACGTTGAAGCCGTCCACCACGACCGCCACGGTCGCGCCCGCGCAGAGTGCGCCGAACAGCGCGCCGGCGGCGCCCGAGCCGACCCAGGAACAGGCCCCGGCCACCAGCAGCGCGAACGAGCGTCCGGAGCCGGCGCAGCCGAACTCGGGTGACAACACGCAGCTGTCGGCGAAGGATCAGGCCTATCTGGACGAGTTGAAGAAGCGCGGGGTGAATCCGTCCAGCCCGGACATCGCGATCACCGCGGCCAACTACGTCTGCCAGAGCAAGGCGAGCGGCGCCTCCGATCAGGAGGTCAAGACGTTCGTGAACGCGATGGCGGGCACCGACCCGTCCTTCGATCCGCAGAAGATGTCGGTTGAACAGGCGGGCCAGATCTACATCGACGTCGCGACCCAGTCCTACTGCAACAAGTGAACGCGCGACGACGTTCCGGATACGCCGCGGGCGGTCCCGGCCGCAACCGGCGGCCGGGCTGTCTGCTGTTCGTGCTGATCGCGGTCCTGGTGGCGATCGTGGCGCTGGTGTTGTGGTTCGTGCTCGCGGGTCGGCTGCACGTCCCGAAGCCGGGACCGCCGAAGCCCGGTAAGCCCAGCAGCCAGCCGGCCTCCTGCCCGGATGTGCAGTTACTGGCGATTCCCGGCACCTGGGAGTCGAACAGCAACGACGACCCGCACGATCCGACGGCCAATCCGGCGTCGTTGATGCTGCATGTGACCAATCCGGTGCGCCAGCAGTTCCCGGAGTCCCGGCTCGACGTCTACACCGTCCCCTACGTCGCGCAATTCTCCAATCCGATCGCGCTTCCGCCGGACGGTCAATCGTCCTACAACAACAGCCGGTCCGAGGGCACGCAGCGTGCGCTGGCGGAACTCACCGATATGTCGAAGAACTGCCCGCTCACCAACTATGTGATCGCCGGATTCTCGCAGGGCGCCGTGATCGCGGGTGATATCGCGGCACAGATCGGCGCCGGGCAGGGACCGGTCGCCGCCGACCAGGTTCTCGGTGTGACGCTGATCGCCGACGGCCGTCGCGTGAACGGGCCCGGACAGGCCGGTGAGATCGGGGTCTCCCCGCCGGGTGTGGGCGCGGAGGTCGCGCTGAAGGGCCTGTCGGTTCCGGGCATCACCATGACGGGGCCACGTGCCGGTTTCGGTTCGCTGTCCGGGCGCACGAACACCATCTGCGCGCCCGGGGATCTGATCTGCGACGCCCCGCAGCAGGCGTTGAATCCGGTGAATATCGTGCCCAGCCTGATGACCCTGGTCCATGCCGTGGGCAATCCGGTGCACAGCCTCTACAACACCTTCCAGGTGGACGATCAGGGCACCACGGCCACTCAATGGGCGGCCGCCTGGGCCGAGGGGCTGATCAAGGACGCGCCCCACCCGGCGCACGGCTGACGACCAGCGGTGACCGCGGTCGCCGGAGCTCCCGGGAAAAAAGTAAACCCGAGGGTCACTCAGATTTTGGTGAAGGCTGTAAAGTGCAGCGATGATCGCGCCACAGCGCACATCCGCACAGCCAGGAGCAGAGAGTTCATGACAGAAGCCGCCGCCGCCGGCGCGACCAGCGGTGTCGAGATGACAGCGCTGGGTGTTCCGGCGCGCGCGTTCCGATTCGCTGCTGCCGGTGAAGGAAATCAGCAGGAGGGCGGTGCGCGGAAATTCGTCAAGCTCGCCCAGCAGGCCGAGGAATACGGATACGACTCCTTCGCGATTCCGGACCACCTCGGCCCCCAGGTCGGGCCGATCGCCGCGCTCGGCGCGCTGGCCGTGGCCACCGACCGCATCCGGATCGGAACCTCGGTGCTGGCCAACGGTTTCCGGCATCCGGTGGTGCTGGCCAAGGATGCCGCGACCATCGACGTGCTCTCGCGCGGGCGGCTGGAACTCGGCGTCGGCGCGGGCTGGATCAAGAGCGAATTCGAAGCCGCCGGCCTTCCCTACGAATCGCCGGGCGTGCGGTTGGAGAAGCTGGACGAGGCGCTGACCATTCTCGATGTGCTCCTGCGCGGGCAGGAATGCCATTTCGAGGGCAAGCACTATCAGGTGCGCGGCATCAAGGGCACGCCGCGGCCGCGGCAGGGCCCGCGCCCGCCGCTGGTGACCGGCGGTGGCGGCCCCAAGATGCTGCGGCTGGCCGCCAAGCACGCCGACATCATCTCGGTCGTGCCGCGCACGACCAAGACCGGTAAGGGCCTGCTGTCGGGAATCACCCTCGAGAAGACCATCGAGAAGGTGAATCTCATCAAGGAGGCCGCCGGGGACCGGTTCCCCGACATCGAACTCAACTGGACCATCACCGCCGTCGTGATCACCGACGATCGCGAGCGCACGGCCGAGATGGCGTTGGCCGCCCTTGACAAGGGTTTGCACCCGGATCTCGAGGTCGATGTCCAGCTGTCGGTGGAAGACATCCTGAATTCGCCCTATGTGGCCATCGGCACATTCGAGGAGATCGCCGAGCAGATCCGTAACGTGCGGCGATTGACATCGATGTCCTATGTCGGAGTGTTTCCGACCCAGATGGATGCTTTCGCACCGGTGATCCCCTTGCTGCGAGAGGAGCCGTAGCGAGTCGCCACCGTGCAAGCCGGGGAATCGTTCGGCTCGCTCCGGAGACCGCTTCGGGGCCTGCTCTGTAACATGTCCCTGGCTCGAGTACATCTAGCCGATAGGTGGTCACCGCGCAGACCACCGGAAAAAGCTGCAGGCATGCTCTCGCACCACAGAGCGCCCGCGGGTGAAAGAGAGTCGGGGCCTCACAGGTAACAGCGGCCATGTCGCCGTGCTGCGTGTGCCTCGGAGGAGAAGGAATGACGGACGAGACTTTCGACGACTACCTGGACGAAACCGGGAACATCGCAATTCCCGAGGGCCGCACCCTGGTCGATTACGTCGAGAAGCACACCCGCAACGATGCGAACGATCTTGCGTATCGCTATATCGACTACTCCCGCGAGCGCGACGGGGAGTATCAGGACCTGACCTGGAAGGAATTCGGCGTCCGGCTGCGCGCGGTGGCCGCTCGCCTGCAACAGGTGACCAAACCCGGCGACCGGGTGGCGATCCTGGCGCCGCAGGGCCTGGACTATGTGATCTCCTTCTTCGCCGCCATCTACGCCGGCACCATCGCGGTGCCGCTGTTCGATCCGGACGAGCCGGGCCACACCGACCGCCTGCACGCCGTACTGGGCGACTGCAAGCCGTCGGCGATTCTGACGGCCAGCTCCTCGGCCGCCGGCGTGCGCCAGTTCTTCCGGCCGCTGCCGGCCGCGCAGCGTCCGCGCATCATCGCCGTCGACGCGGTGCCCGACACTCTCGGCGAGTCCTGGGTGCGGCCGAATCTGGCCGTCGACGACATCGCCTACCTGCAGTACACCTCGGGTTCGACCCGGACCCCGGCCGGCGTGGAGATCACCCACCGCGCGGTCGGCACCAACCTGCTGCAGATGGTTCACGCCATCAATCTGGACTGGAACTCGCGCGGTGTCACCTGGCTGCCGCTGTACCACGACATGGGCCTGCTGTGCGTGATCCTGCCGGCGATCGGCGGTAAGTACATCACCATCATGTCGCCGAGCGCCTTCGTCCGGCGCCCGGGTCGCTGGATCTCCGAGCTCGCCGCGGTATCCGACGGTGCCGGCACCTTCGCCGCCGCGCCGAACTTCGCCTTCGAGCACGCCGCGGCGCGCGGTCTGCCGAAGAACGGCGAAACGCTGGATCTGTCGAACGTGATCGGCCTGATCAACGGCAGTGAGCCGGTGACCACCTCGTCGATGAAGAAGTTCAACGAGGCCTTCGCCCCCTACGGGCTGCCCAAGACCGCGATCAAGCCCTGCTACGGCATGGCCGAGGCGACTCTGTTCGTCTCCGCGACGCGGGCCGAGGACGAGGCCAAGGTCATCTACGTCGACCGCAACGAACTCAACGCCGGCCGCGTGGCGAAGGTCGACCAGGGCGCGCCGAACGCGATCGCGCAGGTGAGCTGTGGCTACATCGCGCTGTCGCAGTGGGCCGCGATCGTCGACCCCGAATCCATCGACAGCCCCGAGGGCGCGCAGGAGCTGCCCGAGGGCCGCGTCGGCGAAATCTGGTTGCACGGCAACAACATCGGCATCGGTTACTGGGGTCGCGAGGAGGAAACTCGCAAGACCTTCAAGAACCTGCTGACCAACCGCCAGGCCGAGGGCTCGCACGCCGCCGGCACCCCCGACGACGCGATCTGGCTGCGCACCGGCGACTACGGCGTCTACGTCGACGGCGAGCTGTACATCACCGGCCGCGTCAAGGACCTGGTGATCGTCGACGGCCGCAACCATTACCCGCAGGATCTGGAGTTCTCCGCGCAGGAGGCCAGCAAGATGCTGCGCCCGGGCTTCATCGCGGCGTTCTCGGTGCCGGCCAACCAGCTGCCGGCCGAGGTCTTCGCCTCGGACAGCCACGCCGGTCTCAAGTACGACGCCGACGATGCCTCCGAGCAGCTGGTGATCGTGGCCGAGCGGGGCCCGGGCGCGCACAAGGCCGACCCGCAGCCGATCGCCGACGCGGTGCGCGGTGCGCTGTCGCAGCGTCACGGCGTGACCGTGCGTGACGTGCTGCTGGTGCCCGCCGGTTCGATTCCGCGTACCTCGAGCGGCAAGCTGGCACGCCGGGCGTGCCGGGCCGCGTATCTGGAGGGCACCCTGCGCGGCGGCTATCAGCAGCAGGCCTTCCCCGACGCACCGGACGAAGAGTAAGTCGTGTTCCCGGTGAATTCCCACCGTTCCGAGATCGGGGTTTCTCGTCGCCCCGGCCGGTCCGTTGGTCGCTGTGACGTGCCCGTTCGACGGGCCGGCCGGCAGCCCGCAGCGGTGTGGAATTCGCCGGGGGACGCGATCTGCCGGCGGGTTGTCCACAACCCGCGACTTATCCACATGACGGCGAATCGGCTGTCAATCCCCGCCCGCGCAACATTCGCACACAGGTAGCTTGAGGAATTGATGGCTGACAACGAGGGCACCCAGACGACGGCAACCACCGGCGACGCGAACGCCGAGGTGGAGCAGCAGACCACTGCGACCGAACAGAGTGTGACCGAACCGGGCGGCGCGGCGAAATCCGGCGGCACCGATATGTCGGTGGCCGAGCTGCGCGAGTGGCTGCAGCGCTGGGTCGCCGACGCCACCGGCCAGCCCGTGGAGCAGATCACGGTCGACCGGCCGATGGAGGAATTCGGCCTCGCCTCCCGTGACGCGATCGCCCTGGGCGGTGATATCGAAGAGCTCACCGGCGTCCTGCTGAACGCGACGATCGTGTATCAGCACCCGACGATCGCGGCGCTCGCCGAGCGGATCATCAACGGTGAGCCGGAGGCGCCGGAGGAGGCAGCCGACGACTCCTTCTACACCGCCGGATACCAGCCGGGGGCGGCGCACGATATCGCCATCGTCGGTCTGTCCACGCGATTGCCCGGAGCAGGCGATACGCCGGAGTCGACCTGGGATTTCCTGATCAACCGGGGCGACGGCATCCGGGAGCTGCCCGAGGGCCGCTGGTCCGAATTCCTGGCCGATCCGGATATCGCTGCGGCCGTCGAGAACGGCAATACCCTCGGCGGCTATCTCGACCAGGATGTGATCAAGGGCTTCGACGCGGAGTTCTTCGCGATGTCGCCGGTCGAGGTCGAGCGCGTCGATCCGCAGCAGCGGCTCATGATGGAGCTGACGTGGGAAGCGTTGGAACACGCGCGAATTCCGGCGAATACCCTCAAGGGTGAATCGGTCGGCGTGTTCATCGGCACCTCGACCAACGATTTCTCGTTGATCGCCGCACTGGGGCTGGGCAAGTCGGACGCCGACGCTCCGGCCTCGGCCGATGCCTACGCCCTCACGGGCGGCTCCACCGCGATCGTCGCCAACCGGGTGTCGTACTTCTACGATTTCCGCGGTCCTTCGGTAGCCGTGGACACCGCGTGCTCCTCGACCCTGGTAGCGGTGCACGACGCGGTGCGTGCCCTGCGCAACGGCGACGCCGACGTGGCGCTGGCCGGTGGTGTGAACATGCTGCTGGCCCCCGCGATCACGCTCGGATTCGACTCCATCGGCGCGGTCGCGAAAGACGGCCACATCAAAGCGTTTTCCTCCGATGCCGACGGCATGGTCCGCAGTGAGGGCGCCGGCATGGTGGTGCTCAAGCGCCTGGCCGACGCCGAACGCGACGGAGACCGAATTCTCGCGGTGGTGAAGGGCACTGCCGTCAACTCCGACGGCCGTTCCAACGGCATCGTCGCCCCGAATCCGGATGCCCAGGTCGATGTCCTGCGCCGCGCGTACCGGGATGCCGGTATCGCGCCCTCGACCGTCGACTACATCGAGGCACACGGCACCGGTACCCCGATCGGTGATCCGATCGAGGCCGACGCGCTCGGCCGGGTGGTCGGCCGTGGGCGCGAAGACGACAAGCCGGCGCTGCTGGGTTCGGCGAAGACCAACTTCGGACATCTCGAATCCGGCGCCGGCGCCGCCGCCCTCGCCAAGGCGATTCTGGCGTTGCAGCACAACGTCATTCCGCCGAATATCGGCTATGCGGGGCCGAGCCCCTTCATTCCGTTCGATCAGGCACACCTGAAGGTCGTCGACGAGCCGACCGAATTCCCGCGCTACAGCGGTACCGCCACCATCGGTGTCTCCGGATTCGGATTCGGTGGCACCAACGCGCACGTGGTCATCCAGGAATACGTACCGGCCGCCGCCACCGAGGTGAAAGACGATGCGGCGCAGGGTACTTCGGCCGAAGCCGAGCTCGACGCCGAACTCGACAACGAGGCGACCGATGTGCTCGCCGGTGCCGAGGCCATCATCGAGGGCAACGATCCGCTGGCCGAACCCGAGCCCGTCGCCGAGGCTGCCGAGTGGACGCAGGAACGCACCGAGCCCCTGCCGGTGATCCTGCCGGTTTCGGCCTACCTGCCGTCGCGCCGTCGCCGGGCCGCGAGCGACCTCGCCGACTGGCTGGAATCCGAAGCGGGACAGGCGACTCCGCTCGAGGATGTGGCACGGTCGCTGGCCAAGCGCAACCACGGGCGTTCGCGCGGCGTGGTGCTGGCGAAGACGCACGAGGAGGCAGTGGCCGGCTTGCGCGCCATCGCCGCCGGTAAGCCGGGACCGGGTGTGTTCACCGCCGATTCCCCGGCCGCCCAGGGCCCGATGTGGGTGCTGGCCGGATTCGGCTCGCACCACCGGAAGATGGGTAAGCAGCTCTATCTGGAGAATTCGATCTTCGCCCGGACCGTGGACGAGGTCGACGAACTGGTTGTCGACGAGGCCGGATATTCGGTCAAGGAGATGATCCTCGACGACGCCCAGGACTGGGATGTGGGCACCTCGCAGGTGGGTGTGTTCACCATCCAGCTCGGTCTGGCCGCGCTGCTGCGTGCGCACGGCGCCGAACCGGCGGGCGTGGTGGGACATTCGCAGGGTGAGGCGGCCGGTGCCTACATCTCCGGTGGCCTCCCACTCGAGGACGCGGTGCGGGTGATCTGCGCACGCTCGCGGCTGATGGGCGAGGGCGAGCAGATGATCACCGACGACCAGGTGCGCAATATGGCCCTGGTCGAGTACAGCGCCGAAGATATCGAGAAGGTGCTGCCGGAGTATCCGGATCTCGAGGTGGCGGTGTACGCGGCGCCGACCAATACCGTGATCGGCGGGCCGCCCGACCAGGTGCACGCGATCGTGGCGCGCGCCGAGGCCGAGGGCAAATTCGCCCGGGTACTGCAGACGCGCGGCGCGGGACACACCTCGCAGATGGATCCGCTGCTGGGCGAGCTGGCCGCGGAGCTGGCCGGTATCGAGCCGACCAAGGTGACCACGGATCTCTACTCGACCGTGCACAAGGCGACCGTGTACAAGGCCGGTTCGGACCCGGTGCACGATGTCGATTACTGGGTGACCAATATGCGCGGCTCGGTGTACTTCACCAACGCGATCCGCCGCGCTGTCGACGCCGGCATCACCACCTACCTGGAACTGGCGCCGAATTCCGTTGCGCTCATGCAGGTCATGGGCACGACCTTCGCCGCCGGTGTGCACAACGCGGCCCTGATCCCCACGCTCAAGCGTAAGGAGGACGAGGCCGCGGGCGTCATCTCCGCGCTCGCCCAGCTGTATGTGCAGGGCCATCCGGTCGACCTGGTGTCGCTGCTGCCCGCCGGTGACTACGCCGACGTGCCGCGAACGGCCTTCCTGCGCAAGGAGTACTGGCCCAAGGTCAGCATCGCGACGGGTTCGGGCAGCGGTCGCGCACCCGGTGCGCACGTGGCGCTGCCCGACGGCCGCCACGCCTGGGAGGTCGCGGCCTCGGCGGTCACCGATCTGGCCGGTCTGGTGAATGCGGCTGCGGCGCAGGTGTTGTCGGAGGTGGCACTGGGTGCGACCGTCGCGCATTCCCCGCTGCCGGCGTCCGGCACCCTGACCACGACGCTCACCCCGCATCCGGGCGGAGCCTCGGTGCAGGTGCACGTCCGCGAGGGCAATGCGTTCCGGCTGCTGTTCGATGCGGTGGTCACCGCGAGCGCGCCGTCCGGCAACGGAACTCCGGCTCCCGCGGTCCAGCCCACTCCCGCTCCGGCCGAGACGGACAGCGGCACAGCCGATCTCGTCGTCGCGGAGAGCTTCGGCGAACGCTGGGATCCGAACGGTACGCAGACCGTCGAGGAGCGCCTGGCCACCATCGCCGCGGAATCCATGGGTTATGCCGTGGAGGATCTGCCGATGGAGATCCCGCTGATGGAGCTGGGGCTCGACTCGCTGATGGCGATGCGGATCAAGAACCGCGTCGAATACGAATTCGACATCCCGTCGCTGCAGGTCTCCGCGGTGCGCGATGCCAGCCTCAACGAGGTCGGCAAGGTGCTGCGCTACGCGATCGAGCACCGCGACCAGGTCGCGGCGATGGCGGAAAAGCAAGCCGCCGAGGGTGGTTCGCTCACCGTGGACGACAACTTCGTCGCCGCCGCGCGCGCAGCGATGGAGGCCGGGGAGGACCCGGCCGCGGCGGTGAAGCAGCAGGTGCAGGCCGCCGAGCCGAAGCCGGCCGAGACGGTTGCTCCCGCCGGCGACGCGGTCGATGCGAAGACCGGATCCGAGAACGGCACCGCTCCCGCGCAGGCGGCGGCAGTGTTCGGCGGCGGCCGAGACGCGGGCACCAAGGAACCGGAATCCGATGTGCCCCCGCGTGATGCGGCCGAGCGGTTGACCTTCGCGGCTTGGGCGATGGTGACCGGTAAGTCGGCCGGCGGCATCTTCAACACCCTGCCGATCCTCGACGAGGACACCGCGGAGAAGCTGGCCGCGCGGCTGTCGGATCGGGTCGGCGCGACGATCGACGTCGAGGATGTGCTCGATTGCGAAACCATCGAGCAACTGTCGGATATCGTCCGGGTACACCAGGACAACAGCGGTGACGTCGAAGGATTCGTACGGCCCCTGCGGCCGCGAGCCGAAGGCTCGAAAGCTGTGCCGGTCTTCGTATTCCATCCCTCCGGCGGTAATACGCTCGTTTACGAACCCCTGCTGAAGCGGCTGCCGGAGAGTACTCCGATGTACGGCTTCGAGCGGGTCGACGGTTCCATCGAGGAACGGGCGCGTCAGTACGTCACCAAGATTCGGGAAATCGAGCCCGCTGGCCCGTACGTGTTCTACGGGTGGTCACTGGGTGCGGTCCTGGCTTTGCAGGTGGCACAGATCCTTCGTTCGGAGGGTGCGGACGTCCGTCTGGTCGGCCTGATCGACTTGGCTCTGCCTACCCAGGATGAGGACAACAGTCCTCAGGGACGGCGCGGCCGCATCGAGCGTTTCCAAGCCTTTGCGCAGAAGACTTACGGCATTCAAGGCGAACTGGACGACGAGATGCTGCAGGAACTCGCGGAGGCGTCCGACGAGGAGCAGTTCAAAATCGTCACGGATTTGCTGAAATTCGCTGACGTGAAGATCCCGGGTGGTGTCATCGAACACCAGCGTTACTCGTGGATCGAAAGCCGTGAGTTGGAGAAGGCCCAGCCGTCTCACTACGAGGGCGATGTCGTTCTCTATCTGGCCGATCGGTATCACGACGGCATGATCGAGCTCGAGCCTCGTTTCGCCGAACGCAAGCCGAACGGCGGATGGGACGACTACATCCCCAACCTGGAAGTCATCCACATCCCGGGTGACCACCTCCAGATCATCGATGAACCGCGCGTCGCGCAGATCGGTGCCGACCTCACCCGGAAACTGGCCGCGATCAGCACCGAAGCCGACGATGCGCCCGGGAAGGGAGAGCAGTGAGTACGACCGCCGAGAGGCTTGCCGACCTGCGGAAGAAGCTGGAACTCGCGCAGGAGCCGGCCGGCGAAGCGGGGATTGCCAAGCGGGCCAAGAAAGGTATCCCCTCGCCGCGCGAGCGGATCAACATGCTGCTGGACCCGGGTACCTTCGTGGAAATCGGTGCGCTGGTTCGCAATCCGGCGGACAAGAACTCGCTGTACAGCGACGGTGTGGTCACCGGCCACGGGCTGGTGGAAGGTCGGCCGGTGGCGGTGTTCTCCCACGACCAGACCGTGTACGGCGGGACGGTCGGCGAGATGTTCGGCCGCAAGGTCGCCTCACTCATGCGCTTCGCCGCCAAGATGGGTTGCCCGCTGGTCGGCATCAACGACTCCGGCGGCGCGCGCGTGCAGGAGGCGGTAACCTCGCTGCGCTGGTACGGCGAGATGGCGATCGTTCAGGAATCGCTCTCGGGTGCGGTGCCGATGGTGTCGCTGATCCTCGGCAACTGTGCCGCCGGTGCGGTATATCAGCCGATCTGTACGGATGTCGTGATCGCCACCGCATCCGCGCACATGTTCGTCACCGGCCCACAGATCACTCGCGAGGCCACCGGTGAGGACGTAAGCGCCGACGAGCTGGGCGGCGCCTACAACCAGGCCGATTGGGGCAATATCCACCACGTCGCCAAGGATGAGAAGGCGGCGTTCGAGTGGGCGCGCGAATATCTGAGCTTCCTCCCGTCGAGCTGCCAGGAGGAGCCGCCGATCGTCAATCCGGGCCTCGAGCCCGAGATCACCGAAACCGATCTGGAACTCGACAGCTTCGTCCCCGACTCCGACAACGCCAGCTACGACATGCACGAGGTGCTGCTGCGGATCTTCGACGACGGCGGCTTCCACGAGGTCGGGTCCGATATGGCCCGCAACATCATCACCGGTTTCGCCCGGGTCGACGGCCGGTCGGTCGGCGTCGTCGCCAACCAGCCGATGTACCTGGCGGGTGCGCTCGACGCCAAGGCGTCCGACAAGGCCTCGCATTTCGTGCGGATGTGCGATGCGTTCGAAATTCCGCTGGTGCTGGTTGTGGACACGCCCGGCTTCATGCCCGGTTTGGAGCAGGAGAAGGCCGGCGTCATCAAGCGCGGCGGCCGCTTCTTGTTCTCCTTCGTGGAGGCGACGGTTCCGAAGGTCACCGTCGTGGTTCGCAAGGCCTACGGCGGCGGCTGGGCGGTCATGGGGTCCAAGGCCCTGGGCGCGGATGTGTACTTCGCCTGGCCCACCGCCCGGATCGCCGTGATGGGTGCGGAGCAGGCGGTCGGCCTGGTCGGCCGTCGCCAGCTCGAGGCGGCGCCGGAGGATCAGCGTGAGGCCATCCGCAAACAGATGATCGACTTCTACAACGCGACCGCGGCCACCCCGTGGCCCGCGGCCGAGCGCGGCTACATCGATGCGGTCATCGAACCCTCGGCGACCCGCCTGGAGATCCGCAAGGCGCTGACGCTGCTGCGGGACAAGCGCCTGCAGCGCAACCCGCGCAAACACCACCTGCTGCCGCTGTAGAGCGGCACATGAGCGCACAGCGCCGCCCGCACCGCACGAGCGGTCCGGGTGGCGCTGTCGCGGGTATGCCGGGGTAACGTCCGGTTGAACGCCGGGTAGCGCGTGTCTTTCGTGGAATCGCCCGGTCGGCGGGCCGCCATATGAGAGCCTTCAGCTATGGGTAGCTCACCGAAGGCTGTACTCGAAGGCGGGCCGGCCGACCTGCCGCACCGCATCGTTCCCATCACCCCACCCGGCATCGAATTACGCGTGCAGAACGCCGGTGGCTACGAACGTTTCAAATCCACACCACGCCGCCAGGACACTCCCGAAGGCAATCTCCCGGTCTACGAGTGGATCGAACACGTCGACGTGTAGGCCCCGGCCCGGCAATCCCACATCGCTGCATACGACGACGGCGGGGGGGGGGGGGGGGGTGTGGGGCGCCCGCCGGCGGGGGGGGCGGGCGGCGCAGCGACGCGCGACCGGGGGCGGCGGCGCGCGACGCGGCGCGGGGATGGT
>NZ_LZML01000004.1:0-172979 GCF_001665695.1 Nocardia sp. 852002-51101_SCH5132738
CGAGGTGTATCCGATCCTGTATGTCGACGGAATCCGGTTGCGGATCAAGGACAACGGGGTCGTCACCACCAAGGTCGCCTACCTGGCCATCGGCGTGGACGTCGAGGGCCGCAAACACGCCCTGGGCTGCTGGATCCAGGACACCGAGGGTGCGAAGTTCTGGGCGAAGGTCCTCGCCGACCTGAAAAACCGTGGCGTGCGTGACATTCTCATCGCCTGCTGCGACGGATTGACCGGCCTGCCCGACGCGATCCGCTCGGTATTCCCCGACACTGTGGTCCAAACGTGCGTCGTGCATGTGGTGCGCAACGCGATGCGGTTCGTGTCCTACGGTGACCGCAAGAAGGTCACCGCCGCGATGCGCGAAATCTACACCGCCCCGAATCTGGAGGGCGCCGAGCTCGCGCTGAAAGACTTCGACGCGAAATTCGGTGAACAATACCCTGGAGCGGTCGACACATGGCGGCTGGCCTGGGACGAATTCACGCCCTTCCTCGACTATCCCGTCGAGTTGCGTAAGATCGTGTACACCACTAACCAGATCGAGTCGATCAACTTCCAGCTGCGGAAAATCACCAAAACCCGCGGTCATTTCCCCGACCGGGACTCCGCGATGAAACTCATCTACCTCGGCCTGCGCAACATCTCCAGCGAGCGAGGAGGCTACTCGGGCACCGGAACGAGGAACTGGACACTGGCGCTCAACGCGCTCGCTGCCCTGTTCCCGAACCGAATTCCATTGTGCTAGAATAGATTTAGTACCGAACTAGCTTCGGACTTACACGGTTCTCGTGACACCCTCGACTACGCACTCTGGCAACGCACCCAACTCGGCGACCTACACGACCCCCACAGCCCCATCACCACCGAACTCGAGTACTGGGAACACACCCTCGCCGGAATGCCCGAACACCTCGAACTCCCCACCGACCGCCCCTACCCACCAACTACCGACCACCACGGCGCCACCGTAGCAATCGACTGGCCCCCCGAACTACAACAACAAATCAGCCGGATCGCACGCCGGCACAACGCGACCGGCTTCATGGTCATCCAAACCGCGCTGACAGTGCTGTTGTCGAAACTCAGCGCCAGCTCCGATGTCGCAATCGGATTCGCGGTCGCAGGCCGCGACGACCCCGCCCTCGACGAATTGGTCGGCTTCTTCGTCAACACCCTCGTCCTCCGAGTCGACCTGACCGGCGACCCCACCCTCACCGACCTACTCACTCAAGTCCGCACCCGCAGCCTCGAAGCCTTCGAACACCAACACGTGCCCTTCGAAGTCCTGGTCGAACGACTCAACCCAGCCAGATCACTGAGGCATCACCCCCTCATCCAAGTGCTGCTGGCCTGGCAGAACTTCACCGGAAACAACGACCCCGCAGCCGGCTTGATATTGGACGACCTCCAGATCAGCTCGCTCCCGGTGGATACCCACACCGCCCGCATGGACCTAGCGTTTTCCCTCGGCGAACGCTTCACCGACACCGGCGAACCGGCCGGACTCACCGGCGCAGCGGAATTCCGCACCGACATCTTCGACACCACCACCATCGAAACACTCATCCAACGGCTCGAACGAACACTGACCGAACTGACCCGCGACCCGGGACAACCACTGTCATCAGTGGACCTTCTCGATGAATCCGAACACACCCGGCTGGATGAAATCGGCAACCGCGCCGTATTGCGTACGCGCACATCATCCGCGATGTCCGTTCCGGCATTGTTCGCCGCACAAGTGGCCCGCACGCCCAACGCGACAGCACTCAGCTGCGGCGAAGACTCCTGGACCTACCGGCAACTCGACGAGGCGGCGAACCGGTTGGCGCATCTGCTCACCGACCGCGGGGTGGGTCCCGGATGCGTGGTCGGACTGCTGATGCAACGCACAGCACAAGCCATCACCGCCATCACCGCGGTACTCGAGACGGGTGCCGCCTACCTGCCCATCGATCCCGAACACCCCAGAGCACGAATCGAATTCATGCTCTCCGACGCCACACCGGCGGCCGTCATCACCACCGCCGACCTGGCCGGACGACTCGACGGAATCGACATACCGATCATCGATATCGACGACCCCGCAATCCACACCCAACCCAGCACCCCACTCCCGCCACCGCGCCCGGACACCATCGCCTACCTCATCTACACCTCCGGCACCACCGGGACCCCCAAAGGCGTAGCCACCACCCACCACAACGTCACCCAACTACTGACAACCTTGAACACCGGACCCACACCCGCAGCGAAACAAGTCTGGGCACAATGCCATTCACTCGCCTTCGACGTCTCGGTATGGGAAATCTGGAGCCCGCTACTCCACGGCGGACGACTGGTCGTCATACCCGACTCGATCACCCTCTCCCCCAACGACTTCCACGACATCCTCGCGGTCGAACACGTCACGGTATTGACCCAAACACCCACCGCCGCAGCGATGCTCACGCCACACGACCTGGAACCTCTGACACTGATACTCGGCGGTGAAACCTGCTCCGCCCAGGTAGTAGACCGCTGGGCACCCGAACACACAGTCATCAACGGCTACGGACCCACCGAAACCACCATGTGCGTCACCCTCACCCCACCCTTGACACCGGAATCCGGAACACCACCGATCGGCGCACCGGTACCCACAGCAGCACTCTTCGTGCTGGATGAACGGCTACGGCCGGTTCCGGTGGGTGTGCCCGGCGAGTTGTATGTCGCCGGTGACGGAGTCAGCTGCGGGTATTGGCGCAGACCCACGTTGACCGCCACGCGGTTCGTGCCCTGCCCGTTCGGAGGAACCGGCACACGCATGTATCGCACCGGAGATCTCGTCCGCTGGGGAAGCGACGGCCAACTCCACTACGTGGACCACGCCGACGAACAAGTCAAAATCCGCGGATACCGCATCGAATGCGGCGAAATCCGCACCGCCCTAACACAACTCGACGGCATCGAACAAGCAGCCGTCATCGCGCGCGAAGACCACCCCGGAGACAAACGCCTCGTCGCCTACATCACCGGCACCGCGAACCCCACCGACATACGCAACCGACTCACCCGACAACTCCCCACCTACATGATCCCCGCCGCAATCATGACACTTCCCGCACTACCGCTGACCGTCAACGGCAAACTCGACACCCGCGCCCTACCGGCACCCGAATACACCACCGGCAAATACCGTGCCCCCACCAATCCCACAGAAGAAATCCTCACCACCATCTACGCCCACACACTCGGACTCGACCACGTCGGCATCGACGACTCGTTCTTCGACCTCGGCGGAGACAGCATTTCATCGATGCAGGTGGTGGCGCGGGCCCAAACGGCCGGTCTCGTGTTCAGGCCGCGCGATATCTTCGTCGAGCAGACCGTTGCACGCCTGGCCGAGGTGGCGGAGGCGGCCGGCAGTGCCGACGGCCCGATCGACGACGGTGTCGGGCAGGTGGTCGCGACCCCGATCATGCGCTGGCTGCACAGTGTTCACGGCCCGATCGAGCAGTTCAATCTGATGGCGTTACTGCAGGCGCCCGCGGAGGTCACCGAGACCGACGTGGTGGTGATGGTGCAGGCCTTGCTGGATCGGCATGCCATGCTGCGGCTCCGCGTCGACGACGACGGCGCCGGTGGGTGGTCGCTGCGGGTGCCCGAGGCGGGGTCGGTGGATGCGAGCGCTTGTCTGCAAGCGGTCGACGAGTTGTCCGATGAGGAGCTGACGAAGGCGCAATCTCGGTTGAATCCGGCCGCCGGGGTGATGCTCAGCGCGCTGTGGGTTGCGTCCACCCGCCAGTTGGTGCTGATAGTGAACCATCTGGCCGTCGACGTGGTCTCGTGGCGGATTCTGCTGGACGACCTCAACATCGCCTGGGCGCAACACCGTGCGGGGCAACAGGTCACGTTGCCGACAGCCGGGACGTCGTTCGCCCGGTGGGCATCGCTGCTGGCCGAGTACGCGCACCGCCCGGAAATCGCCGGGCAGGCGGCCGCTTGGAGGAAGGTGGCGGCGATCCCCGCCGCGATCCCGCCGGTGCAGCCCGAGGATACGTTCGCCACCGCCGAGCACATGGAGGTGTCACTGGACGCCGAAACCACCCGCACGATCCTCGGTGAGGTGCCGGCCGCGTTCGATGCCGGGGTACACGAGATCCTGCTGATCGCGTACGCCTTGGCGTGGACGGAGTTTTCGGGCAGCGGCAGCACACCGATCGGCATCGACGTCGAGGGCCACGGGCGCGAGGAGGAGCTGGCCCCCGATGTCGACCTGTCGCGCACCGTGGGATGGTTCACGACCAAATACCCGGTGTCGCTGGCGGTGGGTGGGCTCTCGTGGGCGCAGGTAGCGGCCGGCGAGACAGCGCTGGGTGCGGTGATCCGTGACGCCGAGGAGCAACTTCGTACGCTCCCGAACCCAGTGACCTACGGTCTGCTGCGCTACCTGAACACCGATGTCGACCTGGGCGGCTCCGACCCGCCGATCGGATTCAACTATCTGGGGCGCCTGGGCGTGCCGGTGCTCGACGCTTCGGCTGAGGGTGATGTCTGGCGGCTCGGCTATTGGGGTTCGTTGTTCACCGACAACGGCAACGCCGGTCGCGCAATGCCACTGGCGCACACCGCGGCCGTCAATGCGGTCACCGTCGACAGCGACAGCGGCCCGCGCCTGCACGCCCAGTGGACATGGGCGCCATCCAAGCTCGATCGCGCGGCGATGACGGAGCTCAGCCGGCTGTGGTTCGAAGCCCTCGGTGGTATCTGCGCGTATGTGCGACACGGTGGGACCACGTCGACACCTTCCGATACCGCTCCCGCGCAGCAGAGTCAGCACGTCGATGCCGAGAAGAAGGCCGAGAACAAGCCCGGGAAAAAGCGTCTCAGCTACGCGGACTACCTTCACCTCGACGAGCTGCTCGGCGCTGTTCAGCCGTTGTTCGCGGGCGACGACCGTTTTGCTTGGAGCGACGAGAGGTACTTCCTGGTCGTCCACCAGACCTCCGAACTGTGGGTTTCGCAGATCCTGCTCGACCTCGAGCTCGCGCTGCAGTCCGCCCGTCTGGCGGAGTTCGACAACGCGGTCGATCGGTTGAAGCGTGCCAATGCCGTGCTCGAACTGATGCTGACGACAGAGAGCGCCCTACAGCATCTCGCGGTGGACGCCTTCCAGCAGTTCCGGCCTCGACTGCAGGGAGTGAGCGCGGCACAGTCGGACCAGTTGGCGACCTTGCTGACCGGCGTTCGCCACGCTCCCGTGGCAGCTCTGCTGGAGATCGTGGCCGACCGGCACGACGACGACAGCACCCACCGCCGGCAGCGCCGCTATCTGGGCGCGCAGCTCGATGTGTTCATCGCCGGCCTCACGCGCTGGCGACTGAACCATCTGGACGTCGTCCGCCGCTTCATCGGCAACAGCCGGGGCACCGGGGGCACTGTCGGGCTCGGCTTCCTGATCGATCGCTTGAGTGATTCTTCGCGGCCGTCGTAGGACTCGCTGGTCGCTCTGAGAGAGGTGTGGAATGCCGACACGTGCGTTGGTGCGCTACGGCACCCACCCGAGCCAGCACGGCACGCTCGGCCTTCCCGACTGCCCCGGCCGCTGGCCCGTTGCCGTGGTCATCCATGGCGGATTCTGGCGAACGGCCTACGGTGCCGACCTGACCTCCGAGCCGGCCGAGGATCTGGCACGACACGGCTTCGCCGCCTGGAACATCGAATATCGGAGAGTGGGCGGCGACCCGGACCGCGGCGGCGGCGGTTGGCCGGCCACCTGTCTCGACGTTGCCGCCGCCGTCGACCGGCTCGCCACGATCGGCCGGACCCTGGAAGTCGGCAGTCTCGACCTGTCACGAGTCGTCGCGATCGGGCATTCGGCGGGAGGTCAGCTGGCCGGCTGGCTGGCCGGTCGAGGATCGCTGCCCGCCGATTCTCCCGGAGCCTCGCCCCTTGTACCGCTGACCGGGTTCGTCAGCCAGGCAGGAGTTTTGGACCTCGAGCTCGCGCTGAAAGAGGACCTGGGCTCCGGAGCCATCCGAAACTTCCTGGGCGCCTGGGCCGACGACCCCGCGGCCCGGTCGCTGGCTTGTCCCAGCGCATTGCTTCCGATGGGCGTCCCCTCGATGTGCGTGCACGGCACCGCCGATGACGACGTGCCACTCAGCCAGTCGCAGCGCTTCGTCGCCACAGCCCGACATGCCGGGGACGACTCCCGGCTACTGGTGCTCCCGGGCACCGACCACTACGCACTCATCGACGTCACGTCCTCCGCGTGGGCGGCCTGCCGCGCGGCGGTCATGGATTTGGCGCTCTGAAGCTCGCCACCCCCTCGCAACCCGCCGAATGACCTGTGCCCGATGCCCTTCCATCCCGAAGCGGGGCGCGCCGGGCGCTCAGGACATCCGCGTCGCGCGGGCGCCCTTGCTGGCGAGGGCGGAGACCGGGAGGTCGAGGATGGTGCGGAAGCCGGGCTCGGCCGCGACGACCGCGGACACAGCGTTGCAGGCCATGGCCACTTTCGACAGGAAACTCTCGTAGCCGCCCGGTGCGATCACCTCGATAGTCTGCTCGCGGCCGACGAGGGTGAGGGAATCACCGCGGGCCACATCGTCGTCGGGCTCGAAAATGCCGAAGTGCGTGGCGAATTCGATGACCGGCTCGCCGGCCCGAATTCCCCGCGCCCGATGGACGACGCCCGCGACGGTGCCGGCCGGGACGGCGACGTGCTCGCCCGCCCTGTCGGCGCCGGCGACGAAGTCGCGCTCCACGGGGTCCACCTCGATGCTGTCGAGTTCCCACTCGAGGCCACGCGCCAGCGCGGCGATGCTCTGGTCGAATCCGACATGCCCCATCACCCGGCCCGACCGCTGCCGCGCGTCGAACTCGTCCGGGGTCAGCCCGAGGCCGAACTTCTGCAGAATGGCGCCGTAGCGACTCATATCCGCGGTCCGACGCACCGATACGCGCTGGACCTCGGTGGTGAGCCCGCTGAGCACCAGCGGCAGCGTGTCCATCAGCATGCCAGGGTTGCAGCCGGTGCCCAGTACGGAGACGCCGTGCTCCCGCGCGACCCGGTCGAGGCGAGCCACGATCTCGGGGTGGCTCAGGCTCGGCTCGCGAAGCTCCTCGCAGATGGAGACCACGTTCATCCCCCGCTCGAGGAGCGCCGTGATCGTGGGCTCGATTCCCTCCAGCCACGACGACGTGGCGACGACGGCCACATCGGCGCGCGGCAGCTCCGCGGCCGACGAGACGACCGGCACCGCGGGTGCGCTCGCGACCAGCGACGCCAGATCGACGCCCGAGAGCGCCGGCCGGATATCCAGCGCCCCCACCAACACGCAATCCACGCGGGGGACGAGGGATTCGACGATGGCGAGACCGGTAGCGCCGAGACCGACGACCACCACCTCCAGCCCGACCCGCTCAGCCCGCATCATGCGTTCGGCGAACTGCTCGTACGTGAGGGTTGCCAGAGCGCTCATGGCACTCCTTTCTGAGTTGGGTGTGAGGTCACGCATGCCCGTGCAGCTTCTCGAGCTCCTCGGCGGTCGCCTCGTGGTGGACGCGATCAGGCCCAGAGCGCGAATCAGACGACTGATTCATTCGACTTTATCAGTTGATCAGATTTCGCCGAAGCGCAGCATTCGCTTCGAACGCGGCACGTTCCGAGGTGTTGACCCGTGTCATTTGCTTTGGCTACTCTCGATGATCATATGACTTAGTCGCATGAATATTCCGGCGTCCACGTCGGCATTCGTCCGGTTTCAAAGCAAGCGCGTCATGCGTGGCGAACCACCTTTTTGCCGCGCCTTCCGTGTGAGCGGTTGTTTCACGATCCTGCGAGCTGCGCTTTTCCGCCCGGCGTGCGTGGACGCAACGGCCATCGAGAACAGGAACAACGAGGGATATCGATATGGAAGACCCCAGCCGGACGGCCGGTGCAGCATCAACGCTGTCGACGCTCGTCGTAGGGCAACAAACGCGGGAAGTGCTCGACCACTTCGGCTCCTGCCCCGAATGTGGTTATGCCGCAAACGCATTCATGAATGTCACCTACTATGCCGACGGCAGGACAACCGTAACCACACGCGGAACGTGCGGGCTCCCCTGCGGTTGGACCGGACCCACCGAGGTCACCAAAATGACCGGACCCAGCGCCCGATCCCGAACAGCCGGATGATTCCGGGCGGGATCGGTGCGCTCATCGCTGGGCGGGAGCCGGTCTCGCCCGCGACCACGGGCGATGCGGCTCAGTGGGCGAAGTGCGTCCGGAGATGATGCGCCGCGTCGGCAACAGCGCGCCTGGCCTTGCCGATGAAAGCCACCTCGGTGAAGAAGCCGTGTGGGACACCGTCGTACTGGCGGACCTCCACCTCGGCGCCGGCGCGCGACGCCGTCGCGGCGAAATGCTCGTAATCCGACCTCAGCACGTCCACCTCGGCCGCCACCAGCAAAGTCGGCGGCAGCGCGTGCAGCGTATCGGACAGGATGGGCACAGCCCGCGG
Organism: Nocardia sp. 852002-51101_SCH5132738; assembly: GCF_001665695.1. NCBI lineage: Bacteria > Bacillati > Actinomycetota > Actinomycetes > Mycobacteriales > Nocardiaceae > Nocardia > Nocardia sp. 852002-51101_SCH5132738. The sequence goes on from NZ_LZML01000004.1 coordinate 8,496, forward strand.
ATCCGCTTCGCCGTCCGCGGCGTAGTTCGACCAGAACCACAGCGCGTCGGTTTTGCAGAGGACCGGCGCGTGCTCGAAGACCTCCCAGGACGGGCCCGCGTGGGCGTTGGATGTCGCGGGGTAGGCGAGGACGAGCGCTCTCGGCATCGCGCGGCGGGCTTCGGCCGCGGCCGTGCAGACCGAGAGCGCAAGGTTGCCACCGGCGCTGTCACCGGCCAGCGCGATGCGGGACGGGTCCACCCCGAGTGACTCGGCCTCTCGCCGCACCCACTCGTAGGTCCGGAGGCAATCGTCCGCGGCCGCGGGGAAGACATGTTCGGGAGCGCGCCGGTACTCGACGGAGACGACGACGCACTCCGCCTCGACGCACAGCGACCTGCACACATCATCCGCGCCGTTCAACGTCCCCACGACGAACCCGCCGCCGTGGATGTAGATCGAAACCGGCAGTCCGAGCGCGGACGAAGGCCGGTAACAACGGACTCGGAGCGGATCGCCCGGCCCGTCGACGGTTCGCTCTTCGACGCTGTGCACGGGACGTATCGGCTGCCGAGCCGCGTCGACCGTATCGAAGATCGACCGCACGCCTTCCACCCCGTACCGGGCGTACGGAGGTGGGGGCGCCTGACTGAGCAGCGCTTGCGCGAACGCGCGCGCGTCCTCGTCGAGCAGGTCGAGCATCGCGGTGACGGACAGGCCCATTCGAGCTTCCTTCCAGGCCACCTACCACCTCGCTTCGGCGCACGAAGCGGGTCGCGGGTATTGACAGGACACCCGATTAGATCACATGATTAAGTCACATGACCACAGCTGCAGAGAGGCAGACATGTCCGAATCAACGAGTCACGCGGTGACAGGCAATGTGGCGGTGATAGACCGCCCCACCCCGATGGTTCTGTCGGTGGCGCGGCGTCTTCGCGACGCGTTTGCCCGTGGTGCGACATTCACCGCGACCGACGACGTCAGGACGGTCCGCCTGTCTTCGACCACCGACGCCCAGAAGGCCTTCGTCACCTTCGCCGGCTCGGAGGTCACCGTCGCCGCCGACAGCGGCGCGGAGCCGGTCCTCACCTGGGATGTGCGGTGGCCCGATCCGGCGCCGGCCGAGGTGGAGGGCGAGGCGCTGGGCAGCTTCGCGAAAGAGGTCCAGGTGTTGCTGTCCGGACCCGACGTCGACTGGCGTTCGGCCGCGGAGACGTTCTGGGAGCGCGTGAGCGCGGTCCGGGGCATGCCGCCCGGCCTCAACCTCTACTGCTTCGATGCGAACGAATTCGCGTCCTTCGGCGACGCCGCGACCGGCTACACGTTCGTCGGTTCGTCGGCCGCCCTGGCACGCATGTTCGGTGGCCGTTCGCTGGTCATAGAAGAACTCGAGGGTGGTGAACTCGCGCTGCAGGGTTCTATGTCCGATCTCTCGGCGCTGATCGGCGCCAACCTGAAGGTGGTGTGCGGTGAGCTCTGACCGTTTCGAAGAATTGACCTCGGTGTCGCGCGTGCGCGTCGAGGCGACCAACCAGGACGGCGTCCTGATCGGCAAGACGCTCTCACCGGCGAAGTACCGCTCGTGCCGGGAGAAGGGCATCGCGCTGCCCGACTTGGCCCTGGGTCTGGACCTGAACAACAACTCCGCGCTCGGTTTCGGCTTCCCGGAGTGGCGGCGCAACGGCACGATGACCGACATCGAGCTCCGGCCCGACGAGAGCACGCTGGTCGAATGGAAGCCCGGCGTGGCTTCGGTGATCGGCGACCTCTGGACCCTGCAGGGTGAACCCATCGGGGCAGATCCCCGCCAGGCGCTCAAGCGCATCACGGCCGCGTACGCGGAGCGCGGTCTGAGCATCCTGGCCTGCGTCGAGATCGAAGCGACCGTCTTCCAGGAGTCCATCGATCAGGCGCGCGCCCAGCAGTACCAGAACCTCACGCCGCTCGGCGGCAACGCCGGAGCCGCGCTCGTGCACGCGAAGTCTCCCGATTACGTGGAGTACGTGGAGGCCGTCGTCGCCCGGTTCGACGAGATCGGAATTCCCTGGGAGGCATATTCCGACGAGGCCGCCAGCGGTCAGATCGAATTCAACATCGCCCCCGCCGATCCGGTGACCGCCGCGGACCGGTGGGCGCGCGCCCGCCAGGTCATGCGCGAGGTCGCCTACTCGCTGGGCCGGTCGATCACCTTCATGTCGAAGTGGTCCGCGGCGTACGGCCAAGGCGCCCACCTCAACGTCTCGGTCAGCGACGAGAACGGCAACATCTTCTTCGACGCGAACAAGCCCGGCGAGCCCAGCGAGCGCATGCGGCACTTCATCGGTGGCGTGATGGCGACGCTCGAGGCGTCGACCAGCTTCGCCCTGCCGACCATCACCTCCTACCGGCGGCTGATGGAGCTCGAAGGGCCGCCGACCACTCAGACGTGGGGCGTCGCGAACAAGTCCTGTGCCGTTCGCGCCGTGCCGGCCGACAACTCCGCCACCCGCCTGGAGTACCGCCTGCCGTCCGCCGACTCCAACATGTACTGCACGCTGGCCGCGTTCCTGGCCGGCGGCTTGCTGGGACTCGACGAGAAGACACCGCCGCCCGCGCCGTTCGAGCAGATGGCCTGGGCGCTGGTGCCCGGTAGCGTGCCCGCGGTTCCGAAGAACCTCTACGACGCGGTCGCCGCGCTCGATGCCGACGATCAGCTGCGCCGGTATCTCGGTGACGAATTCGTCGACTACTGGGTCGGTCATCGCCGCTGGGAATGGCTGTCGTTCCACACCGAAGCCGAGCGTGACGACGCCCAGCTGTCGGTCTGGGAGTTCCTGCGCTACTTCGAACTCGCATGACCGGCGACGAACACCTGCGTGCCCTGGCCGCCGCCGTCCCCACTTCCTTCGGGATGTGGGAGAGCGGGGCGTGGACCGATGCGGCCGACGCCGAGACCCTCCCGCTGCGCGATCCGTGGACGGGCGAACAGTTCACCGCCGTACCGTCGGCCGCCCCCGCAGATGTGGATCGCATCGTGAAGAACGCGCGTGCCACTTTCGAGAGTGGTGCGTGGTCGCGGATGGCGCCGACGGCCCGTGGCCGCATCCTGATCGCCTGGGCAGACCTGATCGAGCGGGATGGCGATCGACTCGCCGTGCTGATCTCCCGGGAGATGGGCAAGCCGGTCCACCAGGCCCGCGACTTCGAGGTCGCCTCCGCCGTGCGGAACCTCCGCTGGTACGGCGAGCTGGCGGACAAGCTGATGGACGACTCGCCGCGGGGCCTCCAGGACGCCGTGGCGCTGGTGACGCGCGAGCCGCTGGGCGTCGTGGCAGCCATCACGCCGTGGAACTTCCCGATCAGCCTCGCCATGCTCAAGCTGGCGCCGGCGCTGACGGCCGGAAACAGCGTCGTCCTCAAGCCGGCGTTGCAGACCTCGGCATCGTCACTGCGGCTGGCCGAGTTGAGCAGTCTCGCCGGGCTTCCCGACGGGGTGCTTCAGGTCGTCACCGGACGCGGCGCGACGGTCGGCACGGCACTGAGCCGGCACCACTCCGTGGCGTGTGTGACGTTCACCGGCTCGACCGAGGTCGGCCTGCGGCTGCTCGGCGACTCCGCGGTATCCAACGGCAAGCCGGTGTCTCTCGAGCTCGGCGGAAAGTCGCCGAACATCATCTTCGCCGACGCACCCGATCTCGAGCAGGCCGTTCGCACCGCGACATGGGCGTTCACCTTCAATACCGGGCAGATGTGCACCGCCGGGTCGCGGCTGTTCGTGGAGCAGTCGGTGTACGACGAGGTGGTCGCGGGCGTGTGTGATCACGTTTCGACGCTCACGATCGGCGATCCGCTCGACCCGGGTACCGTGCTCGGCCCACTGAGCAGCCGCAACCAATGCGACACCGTGCTCGAATTCGTCAAATCCGGTGTGCGCGAAGGAGCCACGCTGTTGACGGGCAGTGAGCAGGCCCTCGACGAGGAGCGCTCCCTGGTCACGCCGACGGTATTCGTCGACACCAACCCGTCGATGCAGATCACCCGCGCGGAGATCTTCGGGCCGGTCGTGTGCATCCAGCCCTTCCGGGACGAGGACGAAGCGCTCCGCCTCGCCAATGACACCGATTTCGGGCTGGGCGCGTCGGTGTGGACCCGTGACGTCTCGCGAATCCACCGGATGGCCCGCGGACTCGACGCCGGGAACGTCTGGGTGAACTCGTACGAAGAAGGCGTGCCGTCGACTCCGTTCGCAGGCCGGAATTTGTCCGGCAACGGTGCCGACAAGGGCACCTACGGGCTGGAGAAGTACACCCAGCTGAAGACGACCTGGATCGCCCTGTAGGGCGCTCCCCCGTCGGCCGTCGGCGGTGCGGGTCGAAGCCACGAGCCTCGGCCCGCGCCCGCGGCCAGATCCGAGAGACCTGATGCCAACGAATATCACTGCCGCGGTGCTCAACTCGGCGCCGGGCGTGCTGGAACTGGAAACGCTCGTGCTGGACGAACCCGGCCCGGACGAGGTGCTCATCGACGTGCATTACGCGGGACTGTGCCGTTCGGACCTGCACGAGATCGAAGGCGTCTGGCCGGCCACCTGCCCGACCCTGCTCGGGCACGAGGCGTCCGGAGTGGTTCGGCGCGTGGGTGATCGGGTCAGCACCCTGCGCCCCGGCGACCATGTCGTGACGTGCCTGAGTATTTATTGCGGGGAATGCAGGTTCTGCCTGTCCGGCCGGATGACCCTGTGCCCCCGCCGCGGCTCCTTGGGGAGCCGGTCACGGCCGGTTCTGGTCAACGCCCGTGGCCGGTCGGTCCACCCGACCGCGCGGCTCGGCGCGTTCGCCGAAGCGATGGTGGTACACGAACATTCGGCAGTGCGCATCCCGGACACCATGCCCCTCGCCGCCGCCTCCGTGCTCGGCTGCGCGGTGGTGACCGGGTTGAGTTCGGTGTTTCGCAGCGCCCGGGTGGAGCCCGGGTCGACGGTCGCGGTCCTCGGCTGCGGAGGAGTGGGTATCGCGGCGATCCAAGGCGCTCGTCTCGCCGGTGCTCGCGAGGTCATCGCCGTCGACGCCGTCGAGGCGCGATTGACCGATGCCCTGAAGTTCGGCGCGACCGCGACCGTGCAGGCGGGGCAGGTCGACACGGTGGCGGCGGTGCGTGAACTGACCGACGGCGGTGTCGACTACTCGTTCGAGGCGGTCGGTTTCGCCGCCACGGTGGAGCAGGCCTTCGCCATGTTGGGGCCGGGTGGCACCGCCACGGTCGTCGGCCTGGTGCCCGACAACCAGCCGGTATCGATTCGCGCCTCGGAGCTGTTCATGCTCGAGAAGCGGCTCCAGGGAGCGTTGATGGGCTCCAACCGATTCCCCGCCGACATTCCCGGCTATGTCCGGTACTACGAGCAAGGCCGGCTGAACCTCGACGACATGATCTCGGCGATCGTGAGCCTTGAGCAGATCAACGAGGGATTCGAACTCATGAAGAACGCCGGGGGCACCCGGGTGGTCGTACGCATCGGAGACAACTCGTGAAACCCCTCATCGCCATCACCGGCCGGCGGATCTCCGCCACGACACTCGTGGGCGTCGACAGCCGTTGGGCAGCATGCCGGGCCGACATGTTCTGGGCCGAGTTCGGCATGAAGATCGCCGAGGCCGGGGGCATTCCCGTCCTCCTCCCCTACGAGTCCGCGGGCCCCGATGTCATGTCGCGCGTCGACGCACTGGTGCTGACCGGTGGCCAGGACGTCGACCCCGAACTCTGGGGTGGGCCGCCGCCCACGCCCAACTCGACCGGCGGAGAAGTGCTGACGATCGACCGGCGCCGCGACGACTACGAGATCACCCTGGTGCGTCACGCCATCGCACGAGGCAAACCGGTACTGGGGATTTGCCGCGGCCAGCAGGTTCTCAACGTCGCCCTCGGCGGCACACTGATTCCGGATCTGCCCGACCAGGGGATCGAGCACTATTCCCTCGCCGCCGTCCCCGACCGGCGCCCCGACCGCGAACACCCGGTCGATTTCGACGAAGGAACCCTCGCCGCGAAGCTCTACGGACCGCGCAGTGCGGTCAACTCGTGGCATCACCAAGCGGTCGATCGCCCGGGCGAGGGCCTGGTGGTCTCCGGGCGGGCCCCCGACGGCGTGGTCGAGGCCATCGAGCTGCCCGGCCGGCCGGTTCTCGGCCTGCAGTGGCATCCCGAAGCCATCGTCGAACTCGACCCCTGCTTCCCCTGGCTTGTCGAGCAGGCATTGCCTCAATCATTAGGAGATGGAAAGTGAACGGCCCGGCCGATCTCGACGTCGTCATCGTCGGCGCTGGAATTTCCGGAATCGCAGCAGCTGCCGAACTGCAGCGGAAATGTCCCGGCAAAAGTTTCGTGGTGCTGGAGATGCGCGAATCCCTGGGTGGCACCTGGGATCTGTTCACCTACCCGGGCATCCGCTCCGACAGCGACATGTTCACGTTGGGCTACGGCTTCAAGCCCTGGACCGAACGGGAGGCGATCGCTTCCGGCGGAGCGATCAAGAACTACCTGCAGGAGACCGCTGATCAGTTCGGCATCACCGAGAAGATCCGGTTCGGAACGCGTCTGGTCTCCGCGTCGTGGAGCAGCGCGGACGACACCTGGACCCTCGGGTTGCGCGACGCGGACGGCGACACACAGCTGCGCTGCCGGTTCCTCCACCTCGCCACCGGCTACTACAGCTACCGCGGCGGGTTCAATCCCGAACTCCCCGGCGAGGATTCGTTCGAAGGCCGGGTGGTCCACCCCCAGGAGTGGCCGGAGGATCTCGACTACCGGGACCGCAAGGTCGCGGTGATCGGGTCGGGGGCCACCGCCATCACGCTCGTTCCCAGCCTCGCGGGCGAGACCGCGAAGGTGACCATGGTCCAGCGGTCGCCCACCTACGTGGCCATCGCACCGGCCGTCGATCCCGAAGCCGAGCGGTTGCGGGAGGAGATGGGTCCCGAGGAGGCGTTCAGCCGGATCCGCCTGCGTAATCTGCACGCCCAGCAGGAGATCTACCACTACGCGCGGCAGCACCCGCAGGAATTCAAGAAGGCGATATTCGACGCCATCGACGAGGTCGTCGGCGTGGAGGTTCGCAAAGCCCATTTCACTCCCACGTACGAGCCATGGGATCAGCGCGTGTGCCTGGTGCCCGGCGCCGATCTGTTCCAGGCGATCCGCAACGGATCCGCGGACGTCGTGACCGGCCACATCGACCGGCTCACCCCGACCGGCGTGGCGATGCGGGACGGGACTCATGTGGACGCCGACATCATCGTGAAGGCGACGGGTCTGGACCTCGTCATGGGCGGGGAGGCGACATTCGACGTCGACGGTGAGGTCGTCGATTTCGGGCGCTGCTGGACCTACAAGGGCCTGGCGTTGTCCGGAGTGCCGAACCTGACCTACGCCTTCGGATTCGTGAATTCGTCGTGGACGCTCCGTATCGAAGCGGTCGACGACTTCTTGTGCCGCGTTCTCGCGCATATGGACGAAGTCGGCGCACACCGAGTCACGCCGACGCTCGCACCGGGCGACGACGCCATGCCGCGACTCCCCTATACCGCGGGCGTGACCTCCGGTTATATGCAGCGAGCTGCCCAGCGCATGCCGGCACAAGGCGACCACGAGCCCTGGCTCAATCCGCAGAACTACGCCGAGACCATGCGACTGCTGGAGTCGGTCGACGACGACGTTCTCCGCTATGTCTGATCCGAGAACGACCGCGGCGACGCACGCCTGGGCGGCGCTGACGCCCACGGCGTTCCTCGACCGCGCCGCGGCCGCACACGGATCCCGCATCGCGGTCGTCGACGGCGACCAGCGCTGGACCTACACCGAATTCCGGGATCGGTGCCGGCGGCTGGCGGGCGGGCTACGAGAGATCGCCGCGGGGCGGCCCGTGGCGGTGCTGGCACCCAACACTCACGAACTTCTGGAAGCCCACTACGGCGTGCCCTGGGCGGGAGTTCCCCTGGTAGCACTCAACACTCGACTCGGCATCCGGGAATTGACCTACATCCTGGAGCATTCGGGTAGCGGTGTGATCGTGTGCGAGGCCGGCTATGCGAACCTGGTCCGCGAGGTCTGCGCGGGCCTGGAGAAGCCCCCCGTGGTCATCGGTTCGGGAGGCGCCGACTCCGACTACGAGAATCTGATCGCGAACGCCACGCCCTTCCAGGAACAGATCACCGACGAAAGTTCGCTGCTGGCAATCAATTACACCTCCGGCACCACCGGAGCACCGAAGGGGGTCATGTACCACCATCGCGGTGCGTACCTGCAGTCGCTGGCCATGGCGAGTCACTTCGCGCTTGGCCCGCACTCCGTCCACCTGTGGACGTTGCCGATGTTCCATTGCAACGGCTGGTGTTTCACCTGGGCCGTCACGGCGGCCGGCGGCACGCATGTGTGCTTGCCCAAGGTCGAGCCCGCCGAAATGTGGCGGCTGATCCGGCAGGAGGGCGTCACCGGTCTGAACGGCGCTCCGGCCGTGCTCGACATGATCGCGCACTCCGACGATGCCTCGACGCTGTCGCGCGCGGTGTCGGTGGGCACCGGAGGTGCGCCGCCCGCACCGGCCGTGCTGCGCCGGATGACGCGCCTCGGATTCGACGTCACGCATCTCTACGGGCTGACCGAGAGTTTCGGCCCCGCGCTCATCTGTGAGCCGGTGCCGGAGTGGGAGGGTCTCGACGACGAGGCCGTGATCCGGCTGAAGGCGCGACAAGGGGTCGGCAATATCGTCTCCCTGCCGCCACGGGTGGTCGACGATGCCGGCCGCGACGTACCCGCCGATGGCAGCACAGTCGGTGAGATCGCGCTACGCGGCAACAACGTCATGCTCGGTTACCTCGACGACGAGGCCGCCACCCGGGAGGCCATTCCGGACGGCTGGTTCCGAACCGGCGATCTCGCGGTGCGCCATCCCGACGGGTATGTCGAGCTTCGCGATCGGAGCAAGGACATCATCATCAGCGGGGGCGAGAACATCGCGAGCGTGGAGGTCGAGCACGTGCTGGCGGAGCACCCCGCGGTGCTCGAGGCGGCAGTCGTCGGAACCGCCGATCCCCGCTGGGGAGAGATCCCTGTCGCGTTCGTGCACCTCGCCCCGGGAGCCCATGCCACCGCCGAGGAACTCGTGGAGCATGTCAAAGGGAGCCTGGCGCGCTACAAGGCTCCTCGCGAGGTTCTCTTCGGTCCCCTTCCCAAGACGTCGACGGGCAAGACGCAGAAGTACCTGCTGAGAGCCCGAGCGGCCGAAGCGCATTCCCCGGCAACGGAGGGTACGGGCGGCAACCGCGAGACCTGAACCCGTTCGGCCGGAACGTATTCGGCGACCGACTACGAAGCCCACCGCTGTCGAAACCAGGCCCCGGAGCTCGCACCCACGAGCGCCGGGGCTGGAAGACGTTGTCACCCAGACGATTCGACAAACTCACGTCCGACCGAGGGCTTTGGGGGTTGCCGAGCCCCATGGATCTACCCGACGACGGCAATGACCAGCCGACCGGATCCGAGCGTGTTCACACCGCCGAACGCCGCGCGATCCATCCGGCGCGACCCCTACCCTCGAATCCCGCTGCACATAGCCGGGATTCCCGCGCAGATCACATCCGCGTAGGCATCGGCGCGCGCCCGATCCCGATCCGAGGCCCACTGCAACACAAGCCCGTCGGTGGCACCGATCAGCACCGAGGCGAGATTCGCGATGGCCTCCGCGCGCGCGGACGGCCCGGCCGCGCGCTGCAGCACGTCGGTGACCGCCCGCAGGAAGACCTCGTAGGACTCCTTCGCGAGCGCCGGCCGATGACGGGTCATCCACATGTACAGGTCGACTTCCGCCAGCGCGTAGTCCGGATGGTCCATCAGCCAGCGCACCGAACGCCGGATGACTTCTTGCGCGGTCACTTCGAGCTCGGCCGGCTCGATGGCGGTGGACTGCTTGGTGATCTCGGCGGCGAGGTGCTCGAAGACGGCGAGGAAGAGGCCGTCCTTGTCCCGGAAGCAGTAGTGCAGTGAGGCCAGTGGCGCGTCGGCCGCTTCGGCGATCCGGCGTGTCGTCGCGCTCGCGACCCCGCGCTCGGCGATGACCCGGACTGCCGCATCGATGAACTGGATCGAACGATCCTCTGTCGACACGTGGGGCAACTGGTTCACCTCATTCGTTCGTCGGCGCACGTAGGCGCCCTGATTAATTGATCAAGTCAAGCGTACAGATCGCGGCGTCGGGCGAGCACGCGTGACCCTCGCGAAAGTGACGGCAAACACCCCTACTCCCCGATTATTCCGCTCACCTCTTGACATCGGGTGTGGTGCGCCCCACAATCGGATCAATCGATCAGATCAAATGACTAAGGCGTTTGATCTAACGTGGAAATGGAGAGTTATGACTACCGAAGCCAAGGCCGCTCTACGATCCGTCGCGGCGACGACCCCTCTCGCCGAGATCCTCGACATCGTCGCCAAGGACGGCGGCGTGATCATCGAGAACTTCCTGTCGGCGGACCAGATCGCGCGGTTCAACGCCGAGGTCGAGCAGCCCATGGCAGCGCTGGCTCCCGGCTCGACCCATGAGAACGCGATCGTCGCGGAGTTCCATGGGGCCAACACCAAGCGACTGACGAATCTGGTGACACACAGCAAGACCTTCCGCGAGGAGATCCTCGAGCAAGACTTGATCCACGACCTCTGCGACGCGCTGTTCCTCGAGGAGTCCGGTACCTACTGGCTGACCACGGCGCAGCTCATCGAGATCGGCCCCGGAAACCGCGCGCAGTTCCTGCATCGGGACCTCGAGAACTGGTACCCGTTCGTCGGCATGGGCCCGCAGGGTCCCGAGGTGTGCGTGAACTTCATGATCGCGTTCACCGACTTCACCGAGGAGAACGGCGCCACGCGGGTCATCCCGGGCAGCCACCTCTGGGACGACTTCGAGAATCGCGGCACCCCCGAGGACACCATCCCCGCAGTCATGAAGGCGGGTGACGCGTTCTTCTACAGCGGCAAGACCGTGCACGGCGGCGGAGCGAACGTCACGACCGACGAGTACCGCCGGGGACTGGCCTTCCCGCTGAACCTGGGCTTCCTCACCGGTGAGGAGGCGTACCCGTTCCTCGTCGACATGGAGATCGCCAAGCAGCTCTCGCCGCGGGTGCAGCGGATTCTCGGTTTCCGTTCCCAGTACCCCAAGGGCTCGCCCGGCCTCTGGCAGGTGGACTACAGCGAGCTCGGGGACTACCTGAAGCTCTGAGGTGCCGGTCGGCACATCTCTCGCCTCGCGACCCGCCGGAGAGGCGACGAGTCCTCTCCGGCGGACCCGCCCGCAGCCCTCAAGGAAAAGTATGGGAATCGACTCCTCCAGAACCGCATTCGAGCGGACCCGTCGCAGCGTCGGCGGCGGCGTCAGCTCGGGCCTTCGTGCCACGATGCGACCGGTTCCGCTCTTCGTCGACCGCGGCCACGGAGCGCACCTCTGGGACCTCGACGGGGACCGCTACCTCGACTACGTGATGGCCTGGGGGCCATTGGTCCACGGACACAGCAACCCGCAGGTCATCGACGCGGTGACGCGAGTCGCGACCTCGATGCAGGTCGTGGGGATGGGCCATCGTCTCGAGTACGAAGCCGCCGAGGCGGTACTCGAATCGGTGCCGGGCGCTGCGCGTCTCGTGTGGACGAACACCGGAACCGAGGCCGTGCAGGTCGCGCTGAGGTTCGCACGAGCAGCGACCGGCCGGCACCGCATCGTCAAGTTCGCGAAGGCCTACCACGGCTGGCACGACAGCGTGTACGCGAGCATGGGCGCGAACGACACGGGTGAGTCACCCGTCCCCGCCGCCCTCGGGCAGAGCCCCAATGCCCACGCCGATCTGATCATCAGCCGGTTCAACGACACCGCCGGCATCACCGAGTTGCTGGCTCACGCTGAAGAGCGCCGAATCGCCGCTGTGCTCATCGACCCGATCATGAGCAACGCCGGTGTGCTCACACCGGAACCCGGCTTTCTCGAAACACTGCGCAGCCTGTGCGACCGGCACGGCGTCGTATTGATCTTCGACGAGGTCATCACCGGATTTCGGATAGCGCGCGGCGGCGCGGCCGAAAGATTCGGTGTGCGCCCGGATCTCTCGGTGTTCGGCAAGGCGATCGCCGGCGGGTTCACCCAGAGCGCGGTCGTCGGCCGCGCGGACATCATCGATCTGGTGGAGCACGGCCTCACCCATGCCGGAACGTTCAACGGCAACCCGGTGGCGCTGGCAGCGGTGAAGGCCGCGATGGAGTTGTCCGCTACGCCAGGCGTATTCGACAAGCTGGAAGATCTGGGCGACGCCTTCGAGCAGGCGATCACCGACGTGCTGGTCTCGGCCGGCGCGCCCGGCAGCCTCCGGCGCGTCGGGTCGCTCGTGCAGTTCGTGCCGCGCGATCAGGCGACGAGCCTGCACGGCACGGACGGACTGTGGGCCGAGATCGCCGCCGGCATGCTCGAAGCGGGTGTCGTCTTCATGCCGTCCGGAAAGATCTTCCTCAGCACCGCGCACACGCTCGCCGACATCCAGGAAACGGCCTCGCGCCTCGAGCGAGTCCTGCAGCAGGTCAGCGCCCGTTCCGCATAGCGAACACCACCGATCCGATCCCCCAGCCGCGACGCGGACGGGTCTATCGACCGAACGGGTGGTCGCTGTGCCGCCCGTTCACCACGCCCCGTCACCCGTTCCGCGTCACGACTCTGCTCGATGCGGTTGGGCGAGTGCGGCGTACCTACACCGAATTCTGTTGAATCGAAGGAATTCTCGATGAATACGCTCGCAATGGCGTTGCTTCTGGCCGCCGATGTGTGGATGGCGGCAGCCGGCCTCTATTACGGGGTGCAAATCATTCGCCGCTACCGCAACTATCTGCTCGGTCTCGAGTGGCTGGTGATCGGGGTATCGGGGGCGAACGTTCTGTTCCTGGGCGCCACCGGGGTCGATCATTCGGGCGTGAGCTACCACCTGATGGTGTTCTTCGACGCGTTCTCGCGTTCGTTCGGCATGACGCTGGTGTTCGTTCTCGGCATGATGGCGGTGACCCGCGGGTACCGCGCCTCGCTCGCGGTCGAGGCCGCCGCCTTCGGGGCAGCGACCGTGGTCGGGCTGTGGCGAACGATCGACGTGCGGCCCGTCAGCCCGCCATGGTCGCTGTTCTACCTCGCGCTGAATCTCGCTGTGGCGGTGTTCATGGTGACGGTCGCCGGCCGGCTGTGGCGGATCGGTGAACGACGTTGCGCGGCCGGCGTTTTCATCGCGACCATCCTCGGGGCGATCGTCGCGTCGACCTATGACTTCGTCCATATTCCCGGCGACGACGCCGACCACACGTTGTTCTACATTCCGGCACTGGCGATCTGGGCGCTCATGGTCACGACCTACTACCACGGCTACCGGGCACTCGATGATCACAATCGGGCACTCGCCCGGAAGGCTGCGGTCACTGTTACCGCATCGCCGGAATAACGCACGCCGACATCCATCTACGGCTGCATGAGCATGCATCACCGCGCAAGGACGCGCACATTCTCGATTCGCACAGTTCGGAAAACACTATGACAGCTCAAGATTCGCCCACGCCCGCGACCGACACAGAAACCGGTTCCACAGTCTCCACCGACGCTTCGCCCGCGGCCATCACCCTCAATCACGCCGGAAATGCATTCATCTGGACGTATGTCCTGGCGATCTTCGGTGTATGGACGGCCGTTCTGACCCCGACCATGATCACTTTAGCACTCCGGGTCGCGCAGGCCGTCCCGGCCCATACCTCCGTGGCCTATTCGGCGATCGCGGCCACGGGCGCTCTGATCTCGCTGCCCGCGGGCCCGTTCTTCGGGCGTCTGGCCGATATCACCATGTCGCGCTTCGGCCGACGACGGCCATGGCTGGTGGTCGCGGCCACCACCATTCTGGCGGGCAACGCCATCGTCGCCGTTTCCGGCTCCATCGCCGGACTTATCGTCGGATGGATCATCGTCTCGGTATCCGGCACCATCGGATTGACGGTGTTGTGGTCCATGCTCGCGGATTCCATTCCGCCGGAGCGTGCGGGTTTCGTCGCCGGTCTCGCCGGTGCGGCGCAGGGCGTGGGGCTCATCGCAGGGACCTTCATCGTCCGCATCACCCCGGGAATGACCGCACGCCTTCTCATTCCGGCAGCTCTCGGCGCCGGTCTCGTCCTGCTATTCGTCGCCATTCTCCGGGAAACCGACTTCGCGGGACATGTCCGGCCGGTCTTCAACGTCCGCGACTTTGCCCGGACTTTGTATTTCGATCCGAGAAAGGCACCCGATTTCGCCTGGTGCCTGGCCTCCATCTTCGGGATCACGGTCGGCGCCGCCGTCGTAGCGACCTTCCTGGTCTACTTTCTGCAGAACGCGTTGAAGCTCGACGAGGCTGCCCTGGTTCCCACCGTCTTCGAGGCGACGCTGATCATCAACGGTACGGCGTCGATCATCAGTCCCCTGGGCGGCCGCCTCGCCGACCGGATCGGCAGGCGCAAACCCTTGTTCGCCGCCGCGGGCCTGCTCGTCGCCGTCGGGTGCACCGTGATGGACGTCGTCGGCACCGTCCCCGAATTCCTCACCGGCTGTGTGTTCTTCGGCATCGGATACGGCCTGCTGCTCGGGCAGATGCTGGCCTTGGCGGCATCCACGATGACCTCGTGGGAGAACGCGGCCCGCGACCTCGGCCTGGTCGTGCTGACCCAGTCGGCGGCATTGATGGTCGCACCGCTCGTGGCCCCGGCACTCCTCGCCATCGACGGCCCGAACAACTACCGCCTGCTGTACGCGTTCGGTGCGGCCGCCGCCCTGCTCGCGGTGCCGGCGCTACTCGGCATCCGGCGCCGGTGCTGAGCCGACCGATCCTCGAAAGAACGATCCGCACAACAGAAATCGGATGACATGAAGATCACCAACCTGGTCGCGACCACCTGCCTCACCGCGCTCACTGTCAGCCTGACCACCGCGGTCGCCTGCGCCGACCCCGCACCCGCGAACCCGGCGACTCCCCCGAATTCGAGTATCCGCACCACCGTCCTTCCCGGTATCCACTACACCTCGAGCATCGTCGACGGATCGGTGCGGATCAGCACCGACGGCGGGTCACTCACCGTGCGCGGCAACCAGTTCCAGGTCCTGGACGCACAGGGCAACCTCGCCGCCGGGTTCCCGCTCACCTACCGCAAGGACGACAAGGACTGGCCCATCGCGGCACGGATCGACGGCAACACCGCCACGCTGTCACCCAGTACCGACCCCGCGTCGGCCCGGCCCGCCACTCCGGTGGAGCTTCCGCGTCCGGTCGCGTCCGAAGCACAGTTCCAGAACGCGATGGCCACGGCCGCAACCGAATTCGGTTTGGCGATCAGCGTCGGCACCTTGATCGGCACACTCATCGGCCTCCCGCTGGGCTGCATCGCGGGCGCACTGACCGTGGGAACCATCACCTTCCCCGTCTTCTTCGCCGGTGCGCTCGGCGGATGCCTGGCCGGCGCCGCGGTCGGTGTCGCCTTGGGGTCCGCCGCCGGAATCATCCTGGTCGGCGTGCCCGTCGGCATTGCCGCCTTGATCGACTTCACCAACCAGGTCACCGCCCCCGACCCGGCGACCACACCCGCCTCATAACAGCAACAGACACAACCCGATTGCCGTTGCGGCCGCGCTCGCAGCGGCAATCGGATCATTCCTGCCCGCCCCGGCGGCGGGCCGATCGAGAGGTGACGGTCCGGTGGGCCACTACAAGAGCAACGTTCGTGATCTGGAGTTCAACCTGTTCGAGGTGTACGGCCTGGAGACCGTCCTCGATTCGGGGGCGTTCGCCGAACTGGACGGCGAGACCGCACGCACGATGCTGGCCGAGGCCGCCCGCCTGGCCGAAGGGCCGGTGGCCGAGTCGTATGCCGAAACCGACCGCCACCCACCAATTTTCGACAGCGACTCGCACTCGGTACGGATTCCGGAGCCGTTCAAGCGGTCCGTTCGCGCATGGCAGGACGCGCAGTGGTGGCGGGTTGCCAAGAGCGAGGCGATCGGCGGCGTGCCCGCGCCGTCGATGCTCGGCTGGGCGATCAACGAACTGGTCCTCGGCGCCCAGCCCGCGGCCTACATGTACCTGAGCGGCCCGATGATGGCGGACGTCCTCGCCGGCATCGGCACCGAACAGCAGCGGCGATGGGCCGCGCAAGCGGTCGAGCGCAACTGGGGCGCGACGATGGTGCTGACCGAACCGGACGCCGGCTCCGACGTCGGAGCCGGCCGCACCACAGCGACCGAACAGCAGGACGGTTCCTGGCACCTCGAGGGCGTCAAGCGCTTCATCACCTCCGCCGACTCCGACGACCTGTTCGACAACATCATGCATCTGGTGCTGGCCCGCCCCGCCGGAGCCGGACCCGGCACCAAGGGGCTGAGCCTGTTCATCGTCCCCAAATTCCACTTCGACCACGACACCTGCGAGCCGGGCGAACGCAACGGTGTCTTCGTCACCAACGTCGAGCACAAAATGGGCCTGAAAGCCTCGGCCACGTGCGAGCTGACCTTCGGCGGGCACGGTATCCCCGCGGTCGGCTACCTGGTGGGCGGCGTCCACAACGGAATCGCCCAGATGTTCGAGGTCATCGAAGAAGCTCGGATGATGGTCGGCACCAAGGCCATCGCGACACTGTCCACCGGATACCTCAACGCACTCGACTACGCGAAAACCCGCGTGCAGGGCAGCGATCCGGCTCGGGCCGCCGACAAGGCGGCACCGAAGGTGACCATCATCCATCACCCCGATGTGCGCCGTTCGCTGATGATGCAGAAGGCCTACGCCGAGGGATTGCGATCGATCTACCTCTACACCGCCGGCCACCAGGATCCGGTGGTCGCCCGGCACATTTCCGGTGCCGACGACGATCTCGCCGCGCGGGTCAACGATCTGCTTCTGCCGATCGTCAAAGGTGTCGGCTCCGAACGCGCCTACCAGTACCTCACCGAATCCCTGCAAACCTTCGGCGGTTCCGGGTACCTCCAGGACTATCCCATCGAGCAGTACATCCGTGATGCCAAGATCGACTCCGTCTACGAAGGCACCACGGCGATCCAAGCTCAGGACTTCTTCTTCCGGAAAATCGCCCGCGACAACGGTATTGCGCTCGCGCACGTACTGGGGGAGGTCCGCGCCACCGCCGAGTCCGATGCCGACCGTGGCCGGTTGAAGAACGAGAAGGTTCTGCTCTCGCACGCCCTCGAGGACGTACAGGAGATCATCGGCAGGCTCACCACCCATCTGCTGGAAGCTGCCGTGGAGCCTCGCGAGGTGTACAAAATCGGCCTGAACGCCGTCCGGCTCCTTCTCGCCGTCGGCGATCTACTGGTGGCCTGGCGCCTCATCGTCGGCGCCGAAACAGCTCTCACCGCAATCGAAGCCGGGCAGAACACCGCGTTCTACGCCGGCAAGGTCGCAGTGGCCTCGTTTTTCGCCAACTCCGCGCTCCCCCATCTCACCGCCGAACTCGCGGTGGTCTCCGCGACGGACGCGACCGTGATGGACCTCGAGGAGGCCGGCTTCTGACCGGCGGCGGGCGGACGCCGGCAGGGGTGTCAGGGATATTCTGACTGGTACCTGCCGGCAGAAGTTGACGAGTAGTCGATGGTCGAGAGCGATCGGTTCAAGACACAGCGTGATGGTGGTGTCGACGTCGTCACGGAGTTGGGCTCTGCGGGTTTCACGGACGCCGAAGAGATCGGACGCGGCGCTTTCGGGCAGGTGTTCCGCTGCACCCAACCGGCGGTGGATCGCACGGTGGCGGTGAAAGTGCTGAGCGGCGAACTCGACGAGAATCGGGCGCGCTTCTTTCGCGAGCAGCGAGCGATGGGGCGGCTGACCGGGCATCCGAACATCGTCGACATGCTCGAAGTCGGCGTGACGGCGACCGGCCGCCCGTACCTGGTGATGCCCTATCACGCTCGCGGATCTCTCGACTCCCGCATCCGCCATGATGGTCCGCTGCCGCTGTCCGATGCGCTGCGGCTCGGGGTGAAGATCGCGGGCGCACTGGAAACCGCGCATCGCGCCGACATCGTGCACCGCGATGTCGAGCCGGGAAACATTCTGATCACCGACTACGGCGAGCCGGCGTTGACCGGCTTCGGTATCGCCCACATCGCCGGTGGCTTCGAGACCTCCACCGGCACGATCAGCGGATCCCCCGCCTTCACCGCACCGGAAGTACTGAGTGGGGCCGCGCCCGGCCGGGCATCGGATGTGTATGGGCTGGCAGCCACGCTCTTCTGTGCCTTGACCGGGCACGCCGCGTTCGAACGCCGCAGCGGTGAACAAGTCGTCGCGCAGCTCCAGCGCATCACCGGGCAGCCGGTTCCGGACCTGCGCGAGCACGGAATTCCCGACGATGTCAGCTCGATCATCGAAGCGGCGATGTCGCACGAACCGTCCGATCGCCCCACCGCGGAGCTACTGGGCGAACAACTGCGCCGGGTGGAACGAAGCCATGGATTCGCAGTCGCCGACATGCCGCCGCGGAGCGAAACGGGTACCGAGAAGCCGTCCGGGACCCGACCGCCGGATGTCGCGGAAAACGGTACCGGCAGCCTCCCGCTCGAATTGACCAGCTTCATCGATCGGCGCTCCGAGGTGACCACGCTCGAGAACCTGCTGACCGGGTCACGGTTGGTCACCCTGACCGGAACCGGCGGAGTGGGCAAATCCCGGCTCGCACTGCGGATCGCACACCAGCTCAGGCCGGATTTCAGCGACGGGGTGTGGCTGGCCGAGCTGGCCGGCCTGCGCGACGCCACCGCGGTTGTCGATGTCGTCGCCGCCACCCTCGGTCTGCGGAACTGGGGCCCGGAGCCCACGCTGGATGTCCTCGTCCGGTACCTGTCCTCCCGCGATCTGCTGTTGCTGCTCGACAATTGCGAACACGTGATCGACGCGGTGACGACACTGACGGAATCGCTGTTGCGCGCCTGCCCGCATATCCGCATCCTGGCCACCAGCCGCGAGGCACTGAGTGCCGCGGGCGAATCGGTGTTCGCGGTGCCACCGCTGCAGGTTTCGGCTCCGGCGGGCAGGACGGCTCGCCGCACAGCGCGCGAGGACGCCGTCACGCTGTTCGCCGCACGAGGGGCAACGGCCGTCCCCGGATTCGATGTCACCGACCGCAACACCGACACCGTTGCCCGGATATGCGCCCGGTTGGACGGATTGCCACTGGCGATCGAACTCGCCGCGGCTCGGCTCCGGACCATGTCCCCCGAACAGATCCTCTCCCGACTCGACGATCGCTACGCGCTGCTCACCCGCGGGAGTCGAAGCGCCCCGAAACGCCAGCAGACCCTGCAGTACTGCATCGGCTGGAGCTACGACCTGTGCACCGGGTCCGAGCAACGCCTGTGGAACCAGCTGTCGATATTCGCGGGCGGGTTCGAACTCGATGCCGCCGAACAGGTCTGCGGCCCCGGCCTCGGCGACGCCGAACTACTCGACGCCGTGGCCGCGCTGGTGGACAAGTCGATTCTGATCCGCGAAGACACCGACGGAACCGTTCGCTTCCGCATGCTCGAAACCATCCAGGAGTACGGCAGAAGCAGGGCACGAGACGACGGTGAAGACGCCGAACTCGACCGCCGCCAACGGGATTGGTGCGAGCAACTGGTACTGGCAGCGGAAGGAGATTGGGTGGGCCCACGGCAGCTGCAGTGGGTCGCGCGACTGGAACGGGAACTGCCGAATCTGCGGAAGGCATTGACGTTCAGCGTGTCCGAGGGGGCCGAGAGCGCATTGCGGATGACCGCTGCTCTCTACCCCTTCTGGACGATAAGAGGGCGACTCACCGAGGGGCGCCGGTGGCTCGAGCACGCGTTGATCCATACCCCCCACATACAGACCGTCGACCGAGCCAGAGTGCTCTACCAAGCCGTCGAGACGGCCGCAATCCAAACCGACTTGCCGGCCGTCCACGACACAATCGCGCAACTCGAAAGTCTGGCCGAACACATCACCGACCCTCTCGTCACCGCCCTGCTCGCCCACGCCCGAGGATACGAGTGCCTGGCGAGCGGGGACCTGCCTCGTGCGAGCGCCCTACTGACCGATGCCGTCGAAATCTACGCCGACACTGGCGAATCGGGGCTACAACTCGACGCCCAGATCTCGCTCGGATGGTCGTACACACTGCAGAACGACACCGATCGCGCCCTCCCCTATTTCCGCAAAGCTCTCACCGCCGCCGAGTCGGCCGACGAGACCATGCGTCGAGCATGGGCACTGTGGGCCGCGGGATTCACATTGTGGCGACGGAACGAAACCGACGGCGCCACAAGCTATTTGCACGAGGGCATTCGCGCCGCGAGACTACTGGAGGACCCCCTCACCGCCGCGGCTTGCTCGGAAATCCTGGCCTGGCTGGCCGCCGACGACCGCCATTACCGGCGCGCGGCGGAATTGATGGGTGCCGCCGACGCATTGAGCAGCGTCGCGGGCAGCTCCGCCTTCATGTTTCACGATCTGCTCGCCTACCGTGAAAACTCCGAACGGAGCAGCCGCACGGCGCTGGGATCACGAACCTTCGACACCGCCCGTCGAGAAGGCGCAGCGATGGACTTCGACACGGCGGTGTCCTTCGCCCTCGGCGAGGGATCCGAAACCGCCGGGGCGACAGCACATTCGGGCCGGCAACTGACCAAGCGAGAACGCCAAGTCGCCGACCTCGTCGCCCAGGGATGGACCAACAAGGCGATCGCCGCCGAGCTGGTGATTTCGCAACGCACCGCGGAAGGCCATGTCGAACATATCCTGACCAAACTGGGATTCACCTCGCGCGCCCAGATCGCCGCATGGGTCGCCGGGCAACCGCGGGTGTGAACAGACCACGTCAGCCGCTGCCCGTCGGCGGCTCACGGGTGATTCGTGTCCTCGTGGGGGTCGGGAGTCAGGCGAGCGCCCAGTTCGGGGAAGGTGCGTATCGCCTGCAACGCGGCCGCCAGCTCGGCGACGGTCGCCGGGTCGTCGAGTTCGCCGTCCAGACGCTCCTCGAGCCGGCGCATCCGATAGCGGACGGTGTTCTCGTGGCAGTACAGCACGCGCCCGGCCTCGGCGGCGGAGGAGCGAGCGTTCAGCCACGCCTCCGCCGTCGTGAGCAAGGTACTGCGATCGTCGTCGGCCATCGTGAGCACGCGACCCAGGACCCGCCTGACGAAACGGCGAGTCGTGTCGAGGTTGCCCATCACGAGTTCGGCCATGGGGGTGTCGGGTAGCTGCCGTACGCCGGTGGCATCGGGTTCGAACGTTTCCACCGCGATTTTCGCGAATCGCAGTGCGCGCGGTGTCCGGTCGAGCCGGCTGTACGGCGGACTCATCCCGACGCGAGCGGACGCGAATTTGGCTATCAGCGAACGAATTTCGTCGGTGCGGCGCCGGCCGCAGGACAGGATGACGATCTCGTGTTCCGGCCCCGCCCGCCACGCGGAGGCCACATCGAGTGCGCGCAGTCGCTCCTCGAGTCCGGGCAGCGCGGGCCGGCCGAGCTCGGGTGTCTCGGCGACGACGACGAGAAACGAACCGTCATAAGGCATATCGAGCAACTTCGCGATTTCCCAGGCGGTGTGGTTCTCGTCGGAAGGACCGTTCAGCAGAGCCGCCACCAGCGCCGAACGCCGCCGATCCGCGAGAATCATGGCCTCACCGACCGCGGCGCGGTAGGACTCGGTGAGCGCGGTCGAATAGTCGTCGGCCATGGCCCAGATGTCGGTGGCGACGTTGAGCAAGGCATCGAGCGAACACTGCCCCGAGGCACGGGCGGAATCGAGCAGTCGCTGCCAGAGAAACGCGGATCCGAGCCGGAAAGCGCGCAATACCTCGGGCAGTGGCGCCCCTTGTCCGGCACGCTCGCGGCCGGTCGAACGCGGTGCCCGAAGCTCCAGCGTCCGGCCGTGCGCCAGCCGATGCAGCATGTACTCGAGGTTCGATCGGGTCGACCGGCGCAGTTCCGCGCGCGGCACCACGCCCGGCTCACGGTAGATCTCGATCTCCTCGACGATGCGGTCGACCAGGTCGTCGGTCAGCTCGTCGAGCCGCCCGGTCAGGCCGTTCGCTATAGGCACGATCAAGGAATCGGGAACGCTGCGGGGCACGATGCGAGGCTACGGCCATGCGGGGCCGGCGAGAATATCGCGGGGCACAGATTTCCCGGCCGTCCACTGTCGCCCGCCATATGGGCCCGGGGCTGTCTGGTGCAGACGATTGTCGACGTGACCAATCTCGCCATCAACCTGAAGGACGCCGCCGGTCAGTTTCCGGACCGTGCCGCGGTCCGCCTCGACGATCAGCTCCTGACCTACGCCGCGTTCGACGATCTGAGCGCTCGCGTGGCCGGGCGGCTGCGTGACCTGGGCGCGCAGCCCGGTGACCGAGTCGCGATGATGCTGCCCAATGTCACCGCCTTCCCGGTCGTCTACTACGGCATTCTGCGGGCCGGCCTGATCGCGGTGCCGATGAATCCCCTCCTGAAGGAACGCGAAGTCCGGCATCACCTCGCCGACTCGGGCGCCCGGATCCTCTTCGCGTGGCATACCGCCGTCCCGGAGGCCACCGCCGGAGCGGCGCAGACGGAGGTGCGCGTTCTCACCGTCGCCGACGCCGCCGCGACCGAGTTCGCATCGTGGCCGGACTCGCCGGAAGTAACGGTCCGCGACGACGAGGACACCGCGGTGCTGCTCTACACCTCGGGCACGACCGGCACCCCCAAAGGCGCGCAACTGACCCACGCCAACCTCCGGGCCAATGCCGCCGTCGCCGCACGCACCTTGCTCACCGCCACCCCGGACGACGTGATCATGGGCTGCCTGCCCCTGTTCCACGCATTCGGGCAGACGTGCTGCCTCAACGTCGCCGTGCTCAGCGGAGCCACCATCACCCTGGTCCCACGCTTCGACCCGGAGCTGGTGCCGAAGGCGATCGAACGCGACGGCGTCACGATCTTCGAAGGCGTGCCGACGATGTACGTCGCCATGCTCGGCGCGGGCCCCGGCATCGCCGACACCGCGACGTTGCGGCTGTGCCTGTCCGGTGGCGCCGCGCTCCCGGTCGAGGTGCTGCGGGGATTCGAAGAGCGATTCGGCGTTCCCGTCCTCGAAGGGTACGGACTGTCGGAGACCTCGCCGGTCGCCTCGTTCAATCGTGTCGGCGCCGCGCGGCCCGGGTCGATCGGCACCCCGATCGAGGGCGTGCAGATGCGGGTCGTCGATGCCGACGGCAACGACGTCGCGCCCGGTGAGGCCGGCGAAATCGCCATCCGCGGCCACAATGTCATGAGCGGCTACTGGGATCGGCCCACGGCTACCGCCGAGGCGATCAGGGACGACGGCTGGTTCCACACCGGCGATATGGCGAAACAGGACGCGGACGGCTACTTCTACATCCTCGACCGCAAGAAGGACCTGATCATCCGGGGCGGTTTCAACGTCTACCCGCGCGAGATCGAAGAGGTCCTCTACGAACATCCGGCCGTCCTCGAGGCCGCGGTGCTCGGCGTGCCCCACGAGACCCACGGCGAGGAAGTAGCCGCCGTGGTCGCGCTCGTGCCGGGTGCCGAAGCGACCGCCGACGACGTGCGCGAGTACGTCAAGGCCCGCGTGGCGGCCTACAAGTATCCACGCCAGGTGTGGCTGGTCGATGCCCTGCCCAAGGGGCCGACAGGCAAGATCCTCAAACGCGAAATCGTTGTCCCGCAAGGATTGTGAGGACGAGCTCGCCGGCCCCGAGGCGAGGGAGACTCCCGTCTCGGTGTCGTCCTAGCTCAGGGTCTTCAGCGCGGCCGCATCGTAGGCCTTCAGTTCGTCGATCCGGCCGCCCAGCACCTTGGCAGCCCATTCCGGGTCCTGCAGCAGGGCCCGGCCGACGGCGACCAGGTCGAACTCGTCGCGTTCCAGGCGGTCGAGGAGGTTGTCGAGGCTGCCGAGTTCGGCGCCGCGGCCCGTGAAGGCGTGGAGGAAGTCGCCGTCGAGACCGACCGAGCCGACGGTGATGGTGGGTTTGCCGGTGAGCTTCTTGGTCCACCCGGCCAGGTTCAGGTCCGAACCCTCGAACTCCGGGAGCCAGTACCGGCGGGTGGAGGCATGGAAGGCATCGACACCGGCGGCGGCCAGCGGCGCCAGGATCGCGTCGAGCTCCTGCGGGGTCTCGGCGAGCCGCGCGTCGTAGGCCTCCTGCTTCCACTGCGAGAAGCGGAAGATCACCGGGAAGCCGGGCGACACGGCCGCGCGGACCGCGGCGATGATCTCGGTCGCGAACCTGGTGCGCGCCAAGGGATCCCCACCGTAGGCATCGGTACGGCGGTTCGTGCGCGCCCACAGGAACTGGTCGATCAGGTAGCCGTGGGCGCCGTGCAGTTCGACCCCGTCGAAACCGATGCGCTCGGCGGCCGCGGCAGCCTCGGCGAAGGCGGCGACGACGTCGTCGAGGTCGCGCTGGGTCATCGCCGCACCGGTCCCCTCGGTACCGTCGACGCGGATGCCGGAGGGACCCATGGCCGGGGCCTCGGGGTAGGGCTGTTCGCCGTGGTTGCGGACCATGCCGATGTGCCACAGTTGCGGCACGATCGTGCCGCCCGCCGCGTGCACGTCCGCGGCGACCTTCGCCCAGCCCGCCAACTGCTCGGCACCGTGGAACCGCGGTACCCGATCGCTCTGACCGGCCGACGCGTGGCCGACGTAGGTCCCCTCGGTAACGATCAGACCGACACCGGCGGCAGCCCGGCGCGCGTAGTAGGACCGCACGTCGTCGCCGGGAATGCCGCCCGGGGAGAACATGCGCGTCATCGGCGCCATCACGATGCGGTTGGGGATGGTCAGGCCGTTCAGGGACACGGGCCGGGACAGGATCTCCGCTGCGCGGGAGACGTCGGACGCGGTGACGGGCACAGGTTGCTCCTCGTAGAAACTTGACAACTTTGATGGTTGATAACCTCAAGCAATTTCCACGGTAGGGGTGAATAGTTGAGATGGTCAAGTTTCGGGACGTAGGATGAATTGCATGGCAGAGGTTCAGCACATCGACACAGCCCAGCTCATGGAGCTGCTCTCGGTGTCGCTGGGCGTCTACTACAGCGACTTCACGGCCGCCGCGGCGAGTGAGAACCTCACGGCGAGCCAGGGCAAGACCTTGACGGTGCTGCGCCGGGGTCCCGCCGCGATGCGCACCCTGGCCGAGATACTGGCGTGTGACGCGTCCAACGTCACCGGGATCATCGACCGGCTGGAGAAGCGGGGTCTCGTGCGGCGGGAGGCCAGCGCATCCGACCGTCGCGTGACGAATCTGGTCATCACCTCCGAGGGCGAGCGTGCCGTCGACGCGATCCGCGCGACGATGCACCGGACCCGGGAAGGCCTGAGCAGGCTCAGCGACGAGGACCGAGCCCACCTGTACACGCTCCTGGAACGGGCTTTCGTCCAGCCCTGACGCCCGACAAGGCCGGGGCTCGACGTTCCAACCCGTTGCGCTGCAGTTACTTTGCCGAGGGCGCGGGCTGGTCGACAGCCGTGAAAGCCGGACGTGGGCGTCATCGAACACTGTTCGACCAGTCCCGTTTCCGCGAGAAACGCGCCACCGCAGCGTTTTTCACCCCTGAGCGGGGTGTCGCGCCCGGTCCGTGGACGAAACGCGACACCCGCAGAGCGTTACTTCTGAGGGGCGGTGAGGGTGTTGTACATCTGGACCAGAGAGACCACCGCGGCGGGGCCGCCGATGGCGACCGTGCCGATCGCGGCACCGAGCGCCGCACCGGAGATGGCTCCAGCGATACAGCCTCCCGGTGCGCCGGCGAAGAACAGCGGCGGCATCAGCGCGGTGCCGACCACCGCACCGGCCACACAGCCGCCGGCGAGACCGATCGCGGTACCCAGGAGGACACCGAGGCCGGAGGCCAGGCCGACCTGGTTGGCGGCCACACCGAGCGCAGCGTTGAAGTCGTCCTGGGAGAAGATCGGTTTCGCCTCGGGCTGCGTCGAGGCGACGGCGTCGGCAGGGTTACGACTGGGGGTGAGCGTCGCGGTGCGGCCATCGGCATCGATCTGCGCGGCGATGGGCCAGTCCTTGTGATCGAGCCGATAGGTCAGCGGCATGTCGAAGGCGAGATTGCCGTTGCCGTCGAGCAATTCGAACTGGTTTCCGCGAGTGGTCAGGCGGCCCGCATCGGTGCGCAGCACTACCGACTGGTCGACCACGTTGGCGGTGTAGTGAATTCCGGGGGCGACGTCGGTGCTGATCGTCGCGTCGGGTTTACCGGCCGCCGGGTCGGACGGCGACGGCGTGTCGGCGTATGCGGTACCGGCGGAGACCGTCAGCGCGGCGATCGCGATCGCGGAGGTGGCGGCGAACTTCTTCATGGTCTTCATCAGTTGTCCTTCTTCGTGAGCACGAATGCCCACGAGTCGAAAAGTGGCGAGGGAAACGACAGTGGCGGACTATCTTTTCTGCCCGCGAGCAAAGGCCTGGCGGCGAGCAGGAAACAGCTACATGGCAATGACAGATCCCGGCCGATGATCCCGGAGGAAAACAGCCGTGCACATTCCCATCCGATAGCGCCGCATCACAATCGCAGCGATACAGATGATCAGATCGACCGCACCGAAGTAAAGTATCGAATAACCACTTGTGGGAATATTCGCCGCAGGCCACCGTCCATTGCCCGCGATACGAATCTGTCGGTACGAGAAAGGTCGGTTGCCCAGCGGTCGCGCCGAACCGATAACCGGTCAGGCCGCTACCACAACCGGCAATGGGAAAGGAGGGCCGCGACGAGAAATCGCGCCCCGCAGCAGAATCGCGCCCCGCTGATCAGCGGCGTACGGCACACCGGAGAGGGGGTCGTCGAGGGCAGGGCGGGGCGAAAACGTCGACAGCAGAGTCCACACGAGCCCGGCCACCGCGCGATACAACCGCTCGGCCGCCGCAATGAGCAGGGCACACAGCATCGTGGCGGCCGCGTGCGCGGCGAGCATGATCCATCCCCCGTCGCAGCCGCTGATCTCGGATGGATGCGAAGGTCGCGGCGGCTCCGTCGATGCCGATGCCGTGTGGCCGAGCAACTGCCCCAGGGCCAGCATCCCGAACAACCGCAACCGGCCGCGGCCGGCCGAGGAACCCACTGCCGCACCGACTACGCCACTGACCAGCAACACGAGCATAAGCGCAGCAGAATTCGGAGAGTCCCCTTCGATACCGTGCGCCGCGAAAGCCACTATTCCGCATGCGACGCCGGCCACGCCACCATAAATTCGATTACCCGGCCGCATCATTGCATAGACCTCGCGACCGCCCTGTCCGATGACAACGACGATGTGTCGGCAACACAGACGAGCGATATTTCATCGGCGACCTTCACCACAATCGGAACCAACCAGGCGGAACGCAAGCACTATAACCGCGAAGACGGAAAGATGAGAAATCCGAGCAGTCTCGACGGAATGCGTTTCCAGCTCAATCGGCGAAACGTTGATCCGGACGTGAAACTGGCGTTGGTGCGATACGTCTGTTTTTTCCGATCTGTCCTGTAAATCCCTTTATCGGCAACCGCGGACCCGACGGAAATGATCCTGCGGCTCTCGAGTCGCGCCGCGGGCACACCAGTCGGCAGCGAGTCTTGCCAGAATGCGCCGTGAACTTGCCAGAAATCGGAAGTGTTGGCGTCTAACGTTTTTCGTGCGCCCAGGGGTGGTCGCGGCGGGCACACTGATCGCGGATCCGCAAGCAGGAGGGGAGATCCGCGCTCAGGCCGGAGCTGTAGCTTGAAGCCGTTCTTCGGCCGGCCGCGCGAAAGGGAACTTCTCTTGGATTCGGAGTATCAGTGGGAGGAGGAATCGTCGGCATCCGCCGAGACACTCGCCGAGCAGATGGAGTACTGGCACCACTACCTGCGGAGTCGGCAAGGGTCGGTGGGATTGGCGTTCGGCGACGACGCCGACGACTTCACCTGGTCGACCACCGCGCAGCGAGTCGGCCGGATGCAGATCGTGCGCTTCGATTCCGATCCCGTGCACTACCGCCGCACCGGACGAGATGTGCGCAGCGACGGCGACGACAGCTACCGGTTGCTGCTACCGCTGCGCGGGGAATTCAAGTTCGCGCAGGGTGATTCCGCGGAAGTCGTCACTCCCGGAACATTGGCATTCTTCCAGTGGGGTGCGCCGCTGGTGATGCGTCAGGACGAGCCACTGCGAGCGCTGATCATGACCGTCCCGGAGACGTCGGTGGATCTCTCCCGCGCCAGGAACGCTCCCCTCGCACTCGACGGACGTCGGCCCTTGGTGCGATCGCTGGTGCGCCAGATCGGTGAGCTTCACGCCGGTCACGGAGACTGGACCGCAGTGGATTTCGCGGTCGCGTACTCCAGCGCCCTCGTGTTGCTCGACGGTGTGCTCAACCACGATCACACGCACGTCGCTGGGGGCGGAAAATACGCGAATCTGGCTGCCCGTGCACGCGAGATCATGGAAATACACTGCGGTGACAGCAGACTGACCCCGGACGCCGTCGCCGGCCTGTGCGGTTGCTCGCGCCGGACGCTGCACAGCGCCCTCACCGAGGCGACCGGTCTGGCCCCGGCGGCACTGCTGCGCACGATTCGTCTCGACCGCGCGCGGCAGCGCTTGTCGTCTCCCCTGCCGGTGGACATGGACACGGTCGCGCACCACACCGGGTTCACCACCACACGCCGGTTCCGCGAAGCCTTCCAGCGCCGGTACGGCCGGAGCCCGGAGCAGATGCGCGCCGAGCTGTACGGGTCGTAGCGGAGTCCCGCCGGCGCAAGCCGTGTCGTCACCCGAAACCCTTGACCTGCAGCGGGGTTGAGGTATCACACTGGGGCGGTGACCGACTATCTGCTGCGCCCGATCGGATCCGTCGAATCCGAACTCACGGACCTCGCTACCGCACCGCGCCAGCCCGACGAAGGCGCCCCGCCGGCCTGGATCGTGCTCGACGACCGCTACGCCGAGGCGCTGGAGGGCCTCGAGCCCGGGATGGACCTCGTTCTGCTGACCTGGCTCGACCGCGCCGACCGGGACACCCTGACCCTCCATCCCCGGGACGACACGAGCCGTCCGCTCAGCGGGGTGTTCAGCACGCGCGCACCACACCGCCCGAACCCGATCGGGCTGCACGAGGTCCGGATCCTCTCCATCTCCGGCGCCCGGATCCGCGTCGCTCACCTGGAAGCCTTCGACGGCACCCCGGTCCTCGACATCAAGCCCGTGCTCGCGGCGTCCGCGGCGAACCGGTGAGAGGAGATACGCTCTGCGGTCAGTCGTTGTCGCAGAGCGCTTTCAAGGTCCGCGGGACTTCCTCGGCCGGTAGATAGCATCCGGTCTGCTCGAAACCGCCGATCGTGTGGGTGCTGTAGTCGCCGTAGCCGATACGGAGGAAGTCGTCGCCGCTGAGGCCGTGCACGGTCCAGTCGAAGGCCACCCGGGCCCGGGCGACGAGGGTGCGCAGCGCCATCAGGTGATAGCCGCGCGTGACGAATTGTGCTGGGATGCCGCGCAATCCGATCTTCAGCGGGCGCGCCACCGCATCGGCGCCGCCGAGGTCGACCACCAACCCGAGGTCCTGGTGCCGGTACGGCGTCGGCCGCTCGCCACGAAGCGCGGCCACCAGATTCTTGCCGAGGTGACGTCCCTGCCGCATGGCGTGCTGCGCGGTGGGAGCGCACACCGCGCCCGCACCGGCGGTCAGATCGGGTACCGCGGCCGCATCGCCGCAGGCCCATACACCGGTGAGCCCCGGCACGGTGAAATCGGCTGCCGCGACGATGCGGCCCTTCTCCGTCGCCGCACCGAGGTGTCCGGCGAGAGGGCTGGGGACCACACCGGCGGTCCACAGCACCGTCCGCGTCGGGATGAACCGGCCGTTGGTGAGCTGAACCCCGTGGGCGGTAACCTCTTTCGCCGACGTACCGGTGATCAGTTCGATGCCGCGTTCGGCCAGATTCCGTTTGGCCTGTTCCCCCAGTCGCTGCCCGAGTTCGGGCATGATCCGATCGCCGTGGGTGACCAGATGCCAGCGCACCATGCCGGATTCCAGCTTCGGAAAATACCGGCGCGCGGCGGCCCGGGTGACCTTGTTCAGCACCGCCGCGGTCTCGGTACCGGCGTAACCGGCGCCGATGGTGACGAAGTTCAGCCGCTCCCGGTCTTCCTCCTCGCCGCCGCGCACGGCGGCGACATCCAACTGCTGCAGGACGTGGTCACGCAGGAACATGGCCTCGGCGAGCGTCTTCATCCCGAATCCGTACTCGTCCAGTCCGGGCACATCGAGGACGCGAGTGATACTGCCCGGCACCAGCACCAGATGGTCGTAGTCGAGAGCGCTGTCGGCGCCGGCGGATCCGCGCACGACGACCTGCCGGGTATCCGGATGCACCCCGATCGCCATCCCCGGCACCACCTCGGTGCGGCGCAACACCCGCCGCAGCGACACCGTGATCGATCGCGGATTCAGCACACCCGAGGCGACCTGCGGCAGCAGCGGCAGATAGAGCAGCCCCGCATCCGGTGTCACGAGTTGGATGAACGCCTCGTCGGAGCTGAGATGACGTTCCAGGTAACGGGCACATTCGACACCGGAGAAACCACCGCCGATGATCACGATCTTCGCGGGACTCACGAATTCACTCTACTGATCGCGACCGAAGACGCAGGCCGCGTTCGGCGGCCGGGCCGATGCGGTGGCAGCGGCGAAAGTCGAATCGGCCCAAGGCATCAGCGGCACCGGATAGTTGCCAGTGGTTCGCCCGCTATGCCGTGGCGTCCGGAACCGGGAACTGGCCGGTGTTGCGGGCCGAATGCTTCGGCGCCAATTGCACGCCGGCGAGTCCGGTCCAGCACAGACTGGCGGTCGTGGCGATGGCCTCGTGTTTGGGCAGGGGTTTGCCGGTGGCCACCCAGTCCCGCGCGCACGACTGAGCGATGGCGACCAGCTCGGCCGTGATCAGCCAGCCGTGCTCGGCGCGCGGTAGCGGATGCGGTGCCAGCGCCTGCGCGAGCGTGTCGATACAGATGGTGGCGGCCTGATGGGCGATGCGTTGCGCCGACGGTTCGTCGGCCACGGCGGCGCCGGCCAGCAGAGCCGCACTGCGTGGCCGGGTGTCGGCGAAGTCGAACACCGCTGCTACCGACGCCTCCACGATCGATCGCATGCCCTCGGCGGGTTCGAGTGCGGCGGTGAGCGTCTCCTCCAGTTCCTGCATCGCCTCGTGCAGAACGGCCAGATACAGTTCCAGCTTGCTCGAGAACGACTTGTACAGGACCGGCTTGCTGATCCCGGCCCGGCAGGCGATCTCCTCCATGCCCGCGGCCCGATACCCACACGCGGCGAACAAACCCCCCGCCGCGGCCAGGATCACCCGCCGACGCCGCTGCCTGGCCTGCGTCATCTGTCTGTCCACCTGGCACCTCCTGCGCTCACGGTACCGACGCCCGGGTCCGCCACAACCGCCGCCCGCACGATCGGCGGATTACCGGGTGCCGCATTCGGGTCGCTCACCGGCCGATTGCCGGGTGGGCGGCGGACGCATGTAACCTTTCCTCCCAGGAACTCGCACCTGAGGCGGGTTCACCCCAGCCTGGTGTGGTCAGAAGGGAGATACCGATGGGTAAGCGTGGGCGTAAGAAGCGCAGCCGCCGTAAGAATGCGGCCAACCACGGCAAGCGGCCCAACTCCTGAGCCGTTGCGCCGTGCGCCCCGGGACCGCCCAGCGGACTCGGTGCACTGCTGAAGACGACAATGCGGCACGCCATCACGGATGGCGTGCCGCATTCGCGTTTCCGGTCAGGACTCGCGTTCGACCCGGGTTTCGGTGACGGTGATCGACCGCCGGATGTCGAGAGTGAGCCGCTCGCGCAGCGATTCGGGGGCACGGTCCCCACCGCATTTGCGGCTCAGCAGGCGCTTGAGCTTCTCCTCCAGACCGTATGCCTCGATACACGGCGAGCAATGGTCCATGTGGTGCTGCAATCGCGCCCGCGTGGCATCGTCGCATTCACCGTCGAGAATCAGCCAGACGTCGGTGAGAACCGCCGAACAGTCCAGTTCCATCTCGTCCCCGGCGCCCCGATCCTCGTGCTCGTGCCCACTGGTGCTCACTGGGTTACCTCCTGACGCGCCCCGTTGCCCGTTCGGTTCCGGTCGAACCCCCGCTCGTGCGCGACATCGGCCAACAGCCCCTTGAGCTGTTTGCGCCCGCGGTGCAGCCGGGACATGACGGTGCCGATCGGAGTCCCCATGATGTCGGCAATCTCCTTGTAGGGGAAGCCCTCCACGTCGGCGTAGTACACCGCCATCCGAAATTCCTCCGGCAGCGACTGCAGTGCCGCCTTGATGTCGTCGTCGGGCAGCGCCTCCAGCGCCTCCATCTCCGCCGAGCGCAGACCGGTGGAGGTGTGCTCGGCCGTCGCGGCGAGCTGCCAGTCGGTGATCTCGTCGGTGGGGTACTGCGCGGGCTGGCGCTGCTTCTTGCGATACGAGTTGATGTAGGTGTTGGTCAGGATCCGATACAGCCAGGCCCGCAGGTTGGTGCCCTCCCGGAAGGACCGGAAACCCTGATAGGCCTTGGCGAAGGTCTCCTGCACCAGATCCTCGGCGTCGGCCGGGTTGCGGGTCATCCGCAGGGCCGCACCGTAGAGCTGATCCAGCAGCGGCAGCGCGTCCCGCTCGAAGCGCCGCGCGAGTTCGGCCTCGTCGGCCGTGGAACGCACGGTCGAATCGTCGTCGCTGTCCGCGTCCTCGGCGTCGCGAGCGTCGGAATCCTCGGACGTGAGGTCGTCGTCCACCGGGTCGTCGGGGATCTCGATATCCTCCGGTCGGGAACCGCCCGCGGTGTCACCGCGGGGGCGATCGGCCGCCAGTTCGTCGTCGCTCGTCACGGAAGTCCCTTCGGTCGCCGTAGCATCTGAATCTACCGCGCGCGAGGGTCGCCGATCGAACCCGGTGTCCGGGATCATGATGTCGATCAGCGGGTACGACAGCGAGTCGCCGGTCGTTACCGGGCGTTCGTCGACGAGGACGGTCACCGGCATCTCCTTCGAACTTTTCCGATCTCGAGCGGCTGCGAAGGCAGCTGCGCTGTGCTGGCGGAACAGTGCAACATGCGGGGCCTCCACTGTGTTCCCACGGCCGCGTCACACCCGGCGAAACGCGATTGCCGGGGACGAACCGGCGCCGCTAGGGTGGCCGGCATGGCCGCATCGACACCCGCGATCCGGGCGCTGACCCAGGCGAAGGTGCCCCATGCGGTGCATTCCTATCCCCACGATCCGCGCAACGATTCCTACGGCGACGAGGCCGTCACCGCCCTGTCGGAGCGGGTGGGTGTGACGGCCGCGCAGATCTTCAAGACGCTGATCATCGAACTGTCGACCGGCACCCCCGCGGTCGCGGTGCTCCCGGTTCCGCACTCGCTGGCGTTGAAGGCGGCGGCCGCGGCTCTGGGCGCGCCCAAGGCGGCCATGGCCGACAAGGCGAAGGCCCAGCGCATCACCGGTTACGTGCTGGGCGGCGTGTCGCCGCTGGGGCAGAAGCGCGCACTCCCCACCGTGGTGGACGAATCCGCCCTGAGCTGGGATCGCATCCTCGTGAGCGCCGGGAAACGCGGCCTCGAGATCGAACTCGCGCCCGCGGAGTTGATCCGGTTGACCGGCGCGGTCACAGCGCCCGTCATCGCCTGATTTCTCGCATTCGCCGAGATCCGACCACCCTCATCGGAAATATTTGTGTGTAACAACTAGTTGGTGTATACAAATAGTTGATTGATGCAAGTAGTTTTCGGCCCGGTATGCGGCCGATCGGGTGGAAACGGAGGTCCGACATGGACAGCGAGCAGGTGATCGATCAGATCGCCCAGCAGCTGATTCGCCTGGGGCGGATCCGGGAGCGGACCAACGCCCAGGTGGCAGCGGCATCGCACGGCGACATCGATCTCTCGGCCTACCGCATCATCTTCCGCCTGCTCTGCGACGGCCCGATGCGCTCCGGCGCGCTGGCCGAGGCGATGTACTCCGACGCGTCCACGATCAGCCGCCAGGTGGCGGCCTTGGTCAAGCGCGGCCTGTTGCGCCGCGAGGCCGATCCCAGCGACGGCCGCGCCAGCGTCCTGATCGTCACCGACGCCGGCAAGGAAATGGCCGCCCACCTGCGCGTGCGGCGCAACGAGATGATCGGGCGCATCCTGACCGACTGGAACGACCCCGACCGCGAGCTGTTCGCGGTCCTGCTGCACCGCTTCGTCGACGACTACGAAGCCGCGCGACCGGCGATACTCACCCTCCCCTCCCCCACGGAAGGCCCTGCGACGGAGAAGAATTCGTGACGACAACCACCACCCCGGCCGCGGCCGGCACCGCACCGAACGCCGCGGGTTTCACCCACCGGCAGGTGCTGGTGATCATGAGCGGCCTGATCCTCGGCATGCTGCTGGCCTCCCTGGACCAGACCATCGTGTCCACGGCCATCCGCACCATTTCCGATGATCTCAGCGGCTATTCGCTGCAGGCGTGGGTCACCACCGCCTATCTCATCACCGCGACCCTCAGCACGCCGCTGTACGGGAAGCTGTCGGATATGTTCGGGCGCAAGCCCTTCTATCTGGCGGCGATCGCCATCTTCGTCGCCGGGTCGCTGCTGTGCACCATGGCCCAGTCGATGTACGAGCTGGCCGCCTTCCGCGCATTTCAGGGACTGGGCGCGGGCGGGCTGATGTCGCTGGCGCTGACCATCATGGGAGATATCGTCTCGCCGCGGGAGCGCGCGCGCTATCAGGGCTACTTCCTGGCCGTCTTCGGCACCTCGAGTGTCGTGGGGCCCGTGCTGGGCGGCCTGTTCGCAGGTCAGCCGGCCATTCTCGGCATCGACGGCTGGCGCTGGGTGTTCCTGGTGAACGTGCCGATCGGACTGCTCGCCTTCGCCGTGGTCACCAAGGTCCTGCAGTTGCCGCGCCGCCCGCATCCCGGGGTGCGGATCGACTGGTGGGGTGTGCTGATGCTCGCGGTGGGCATCGTTCCGCTGCTGGTGGTGGCCGAGCAGGGCCGGGAATGGGGCTGGGGCAGTCCGAATGCCATCGCCTGCTATCTGATCGGCGCGGCCGGCGTACTGGGCTTCATCGCGGTCGAGGCGAAACTCGGCGATCTGGCGCTGATTCCGCTGCGGATGTTCAAGAATTCGACGTTCGCCCTGGGCGTGGTCATCTCGTTCGTGGTGGGCGCCGGCATGTTCGGCGGGATCTCTTTGCTGCCGCAGTATCTGCAGGTGGTGCGCGGATCGAGTCCGACCGTCGCCGGCCTGCAGATGCTGCCCATGGTGCTCGGCATGATGACGGCCTCGGTGATCGCGGGCCAGACCATCTCCCGCACCGGCCGCTATCGCGTCTTCCCGCTGATCGGCGCCGGCCTGCTGACGCTCGGGCTGTTCCTGCTGCATCTGATCGGCGCCGACAGCCCGCTGTGGCTGGTGATGATCTTCATGGCGATCGCCGGACTCGGCCTCGGCAACCTCATGCAGCCGCTCACGCTGGCCTTGCAGAATGCCCTGCCGCCGAAGGATATGG
Organism: Nocardia sp. 852002-51101_SCH5132738; assembly: GCF_001665695.1. Taxonomy (NCBI): domain Bacteria; kingdom Bacillati; phylum Actinomycetota; class Actinomycetes; order Mycobacteriales; family Nocardiaceae; genus Nocardia; species Nocardia sp. 852002-51101_SCH5132738. The sequence goes on from NZ_LZML01000004.1 coordinate 44,100, forward strand.
GCGTGTCCACGGCCGCGGCCACCTTCTTCCGGCAGATCGGCGGCACCTTGGGCGTGGCGGTCTTCCTGTCCATTCTGTTCGCGCAGCTGACACCGCATATCAGCGACGAATTGCACAGCGCGGCAACACAACCCGCTTATCAGCAGGCGGTGATCGCCGGTGCGCACAGCGGCAATCCCGCCGATGCGGCGCTGTCGAAAGGTTTGCTGTCCCATGATGTCTCGGCGGCCGGACAGGTGATGAGCGACAGTTCGGTGATCCAGCAGTTGAATCCGACGCTGGCCCGCCCGTTCCAGGTCGGCTTCGCCGATTCGATGGACACCGTATTCCTCGCTGTCACCGCCATCGCCGGGATCGCGCTGTTGCTGGTGGTGTTCTGGAAGGAGGTGCCGCTGCGCACCGCGGGCGGATTACAGGCCAGTGCGGAGTCGACCGGGGTAGCCGAGGCCGCCGGAACCGTTGCGGCCCAGGCCCCAGCCGAGTCCGACGCCCAACCGCCGGCGACCCGCGCCGCGGAGGCACCGGCCCGGACCTGAGCCTCGGACACGCGGGCAGGACACGCAGTACTACGGGTGCGATTCACAGGAATCACCGGAATCGCACCCGCATCTGTGCGTTACTTGTCGGGCAGTTCGTTCTCCCCCCGATTCGTTCCGAACCGAGGATGTGATGCGAAATGACCCACCGTCCGCGCGTACGTAGCCTGCTCACCGCCACGGCAGCCGCCGCATTGCTCGCCCTGGGATCCGGTCTGCTCACCGCCGCACCCGCCGGCGCCGCGCCGAGTGTGCCGACCCCCGTCCACAATCCGGACTATCCCCTCGGCGGCGACGCCGAACATCCGGGCGCGCCGGAGAAGGATCCCCGGGCGGAGAAGGCCGAGAAACTGGGCGGCGACACCACGACCGAGCTCATCGAGTTGGGCGCGACCATCCTGAAATGCGGACTGAACATCGTGGCGCCGACCGTGAAATGTGAATAGCGGCAAGAAAACAGGCGCCGGGCCGGGTTCAGATCAGGCTGATCTGCCCGGCCTGTTCGCTGCCCGCACCCGGTACCGGCTCCAGCAGCTGCGGACCGTTGTTGCGCACCGAATTCACCAGCGGCGAGACCGGACGCGCGACGATGGACGAAATCACCTGCGCCTCAGGGGTTTCCAGTAATTCGTGTGGCGCCGGATGGTCGGGGTCGAGCCAGGCGTCCCAGTGTTCGCGCGGCATCATCAGCGGCATCCGATCGTGGATGCGGGTCAGATCGCCCACCGCGTCGGTGGTGAGGATCGTGCAGGACAGCAGCGGGGCCATATCCCGCTGCGCCGGATCCCGCCACACCGACCACAGGCCGGCCATGTACAGCCGGCGCCCCTCGGCATCCGACATGTAATACGGCTGCTTCACGGCCTTGCCGGAGCCGGTGGGGTGCGGTTCGGTGAGCCATTCGTACCAGCCGTCCATCGGAACCAGACAGCGACGCTTCTTCACCGAATCCCGGAACGAGGGCGCCGTGGCGGCGCGGTCGGCCCGGGCATTGAACAGCGGCTTGCCCTTGGCCGGAACTCCCGGTTCGGCGGCCTTCGTCCAGACCGGGATCAGCCCCCAGCGCATGCGGCGAATCCGCAGCGCCGGGTCGTCGTCGGGGTGGTTGTGGTCGTGACGGCGAACGACGGTGAGGATCTGATTCGTCGGGGCGACGTTGTAGTTGGCGCCGTTTCCGGATTTGCCGCCGGCACTCTTGTCACCAGCACCGGGCACCGATTTTCCTGCGGCGGCGTCACTCGGCGCACCGTCCGCGGTCTCGTCGAGGGCGTCGAGTTCGACCGCCAGCCTGGCGGGATTCGCCGTGGTCGCATATCTGCCGCACATATCTCCATGCTGCCATCCGGGACCGACAGAATCCGTAGGCTCGGCCATACCCGCACAACGAGACGAATCCAACTGAAGGCGATTGACATCACATCGCGAATGTGAGAACTTTTTGCCACCACTCTCTCATTAGGGGTCGCCGAACCATGTCCACCACCGAGTCCACCGCCGCCACCGCGTCGGCACAGGCAGCCGAATCCGCTCGGCCCACCGAGCTCTCCTCTCTCAATCCGGCCACGGGCGACGTTATCGCCACCCACCCCATCGCCGACGACGATGCGGTGCGGGCGGCCGTCGCCAAGGCCCGCGCGGCCGCCGCGACCTGGGGCGGCCTCAGCTTCGCCGATCGCAAGCGGGCGCTACTGCGCTGGTCCAGCCGCCTCGTCGCCCGTGCCGACGAATTCTGCGATCTGATCCACGCTGAGAACGGCAAGCCGCGCGACGACGCATACCTGGAATTGATGCTGGCCCTCGAACACATCGCCTGGGCCGCCAAGAACGCCGAGAAGGTTCTCAAACCGAAGAAGGTGTCGCCCGGCGCCCTGATGTCGAATTTCGCGGCGTCGATCGAGCAGCGGCCGCTGGGTGTGGTCGGCGTGATCGGCCCGTGGAATTACCCCGTCTACACCCCCAACGGTTCGCTGGCCTACGCGCTGGCCGCCGGTAACACCGTGGTGTTCAAACCGAGTGAATACTCCACCGCCATCGGCAATTTCGTCGGCCAGGCCTTCGTGGACGCCAACCCCGACCTGCCCGAGGGCGTGTTCGTCACGATCAACGGATTCGGCGCGACCGGCGCCGCGCTGGTGCGCGCGGGAGTCGACAAGATCGCCTTCACCGGCTCCACCGCGACCGGTAAGAAGATCATGGCCGCCGCGGCCGAAACGCTGACTCCGGTGCTGCTGGAATGCGGCGGTAAGGATGCGGTGATCGTCGCCGCGGACGCCGATATCGCCGCCGCGGCCGACGCCGTCGCCTACGGCGCGACCATGAACAGCGGCCAGACCTGCGCCGGCGTGGAACGCGTCTACGTCGACAAGTCGATTCGCGAGCCGTTCGTGGCCGAGGTGAAGAAGATCCTGTCGGACGTGCACGCCGGCTCCGACGCCAAGGCTTCCTACGGCCCGATGACCATGCCGTCGCAGGTCGACATCGTGCGCCGGCACATCGAATCGGCGCTGGCCAACGGCGGCACTGCGGTGCTGGGCGGCCCGGATTCGGTGCACGCGCCGTATATCGAGCCCGTGGTTCTGGTCGACGTGGACGAGAACTCGGATGCCGTGTGCGAAGAGACCTTCGGCCCGACCGTCACCATCCGCACCGTCGACACCATCGACGAGGCGGTCGACCTCGCGAACAACTCGAAGTACGGCCTGGGATCGGCGGTGTACTCGCGCAAGCACGGCCTCGAGATCGCCCGCCGGCTGCGCGCCGGAGCCACCTCGGTCAACTCGGTGCTCGGCTTCGCCGCCATCGCGTCGCTGCCCTTCGGCGGCGTCGGCGATTCCGGCATCGGCCGCATCCACGGTGCGCCCGGTCTGCTGGAGTTCACCAGCCCGCATTCGATCGCGGTGCAGCGCTTCGCGATTCCGGGTATGGCGCTGATGAGCTACAAGCGCACCGAGAGCACCATGAAGCTGCTGCGCAAGGTGGTTCCGCTGCTGCACGGCCGCCACAAGTAGTCCGAATACGCACTGCCTCTCCCTCGGGCCCGCACCCAACGGTGCGGGCCCGATCGCGTGGTGAGATCGGGCGCGGCAACCGGCGCGTTCCCGGATGAGGCGGCAATTGTCCGAATCCAGCAAATAAACGAGCATACGTCGGAGATCACAAAACCGCGCTCCCTGCACACGGGTTCAGCTCTCATGCGCGAAGATGGTCCGGTGAGTTTCTGGCCCGCGCCCCACATCGACCATGCCGTGCACGCGACCGTCACCCTGCCCGGGTCCAAATCGATCACCAACCGGGCATTGATTCTCGCCGCGCTCGCGGACCGCCCCTCGACGATCACCGGCGCCCTGCGCAGCCGGGACACCGAGCTGATGATCGCGGGCTTACGCGCGATGGGCACCGAAATCACCGGTGACGGCGACACCCTCGCCGTCACCCCGCCGACGCACCTGCACAACGCCACCGTCGATTGCGGACTGGCGGGCACCGTGATGCGGTTCCTGCCGCCGGTGGCCGCGCTGGCGCACGGCGATGTCGCGTTCTTCGGCGACGAGCAGGCGCAGCTGCGTCCGCTGCACACGATCCTCGACGCGCTGCGCAGTCTCGGCGTCGACATCGACGGCAACACCCTGCCGTTCGTCGTGCACGGCGCCGGGACGCTGCGCGGCGGGCGGGTCACCATCGACGCCTCCGGTTCCTCGCAGTTCGTCTCCGGGCTGCTGTTGTCGGCGGCGCGTTTCGACACCGGGATCACCGTGCACCACGAGGGCGCGCCACTGCCGTCCATGCCGCATATCGAGATGACGGTGCAGATGCTGCGGCAGGCCGGGGTCCGGGTGGAGGCACCCGCCGATCCGCGCAAGGAACAGGTCTGGACCATCGAACCCGGGCCGATCCACGCCGTCGACTGGGATGTCGAGCCGGATCTGTCCAACGCCACGCCGTTCCTGGCCGCGGCGGCGGTCACCGGCGGCGAGGTGACCATTCCGCACTGGCCGCAGCTGACCACACAGGCCGGTGACGTGATCCGCGAGATCCTGGTCCGGATGGGCGCCGAGGCGCGCCGTTACGACGGCAAACTCACCGTGCGCGGTCCGCAGTCCCTCGCCGGCATCGATATCGACCTGCACGACGTGGGCGAGCTGACGCCGACCGTCGCCGCGCTCGCCGCGCTGGCCGACTCCCCGTCGCGGCTGCGCGGCATCGCCCATCTGCGCGGACACGAAACCGATCGGCTGGCCGCGCTGACCACCGAGATCAACCGCCTCGGCGGCAACGTCACCGAAACCGAGGACGGGCTGAGCATCGAGCCGACCCCGCTGCAGGGCGGCCAGTGGCATTCCTACGCCGATCACCGAATGGCCACGGCGGGCGCGATTCTAGGCCTGCGCGTGCCCGGTGTGAGCATCGAGGACATCGGCACCACCGCCAAGACGCTGCCCGAATTCGTCACCCTGTGGGAATCGATGCTGGCGGGCGCCGGCGCCTTATCTGGTGAGGGAGCGGCCCACTGAGGCGGCGGGAGTACGACGAATCCGATGTCCGGGTCCGCCCGGGCAGGGGTTCGCGTCCCCGCACCAAGACCCGGCCGGAACATCGAGATGCGGCGTCGGCCATGGTGGTTTCGGTCGATCGGGGACGCTGGGGATGCGTGCTCGGCGACGATCCGGATCGCCGCGTGGTCGCGATGCGGGCGCGGGAACTGGGCCGCACCCCGATCGTGGTCGGCGATCAGGTGGATGTGGTCGGCGACCTGTCCGGCCGGCCCGATACGCTGGCGCGGATCGTGCGCGTCGCCGATCGCCGAACGGTGTTGCGCCGCACCGCCGATGACACCGACCCTTTCGAACGCATCGTGGTGTCGAACGCCGAACAGCTGTTCATCGTCGTGGCGCTGGCCGATCCGCCGCCTCGCACCGGCTTCGTCGAACGCGCCATGGTGGCCGCGTATGCCGGTGGGCTGCAACCGATTCTGTGCCTGACCAAACACGATCTGGCCGCCGATTCCGAATTCGCCGCCGAATTCGCCGATCTGGATCTGACCATCGTCTACGGCGGGCGTGACGATCCCCTGGAACCCGTTCGCGACCTCCTGCGGGATTCGCTGACCTGTCTGCTCGGCCACTCCGGCGTCGGCAAGTCGACGCTGGTGAATCGCCTTGTCCCCGAAGCGGAACGAGCCGTGGGCACGGTCTCCGGCGTCGGCAAGGGCCGCCACACCTCCACTCAGTCGGTGGCCCTGCCGCTGGAAGGCGGCGGCTGGGTCATCGACACCCCCGGCATCCGCTCCTTCGGCCTCGCCCACATCTCCCCCGACGACGTGATCGCCGCCTTCCCCGACCTGTCCGAGGCCATCGAGGACTGCCCCCGCGGCTGCACCCACCTCGGCCCACCCGCCGACCCGGAATGCGCGCTGGACGAACTGCCGGGCAAGGAGCGGCGGGTGGCGGCGATCCGGCTGTTGCTGACAGCGCTGAATTCCAACGATCCCTGGGTGGTCGGCGGCAGCTGAGCCCTCTGGGTCTGCAGGCGCGGGCAGGTGGCGCAGGAATGCGATACTTGGCATTGCACGAGACGTCCCGACGAGGAGGGAGGGCTGATGAGCGCGGAGCCGCTGCCTGCCTGGGTCGTCCCGCCGACCGGCGGTTATACCGCCGATGACCTGGACAAGCTGCCCGACCTCCCCCCGCACACCGAGCTGATCGACGGGAGTCTCGTCTTCGTGAGCCCGCAGATGAGATTCCATGCGCTGGTGATCGATCTGCTCGTGTCCGCGCTGCGATCGTCAGCGCCATCGGCCCTTCGGGTTCGAAGGGAAATGACGGTGACATTGGGCCCTCGGCAACGCCCGGAGCCAGACCTTATCGTCGTCCACGAATCGGCGGATCGTGGGGCTGACCAGACCACCTATCAGCCCGAGGATGTCGTCCTGGCGGTCGAAGTCGTTTCGCCGGATTCGATTGTGCGCGACCGCGAACGCAAACCGCAGTTGTATGCGCGCGCCGGGATTCCCCATTTTTGGCGTGTGGAAAACGACAACGGTCGCGCGGTGGTCTACATCTACGAACTGGACCCGGCCACCGGCCAATACACTCCCACCGGCATCCACCACGACCGGCTCGCACTGTCGGTGCCGTTCGAGCTGGACATCGACCTTACCGAGTATCAGCGGATGTGATCAGTCGGCGTGTTCCGGGCGCGGAGTCGCTGCCAGGCTCGCCTGCCCGATCCACTGCGGTACCTGCCGCCGAATCGACGCCGGGCCCACGATCTCGGTGGTTTCCTCCCGCAGCGCCGCTGCCCAGCTCCGGTCGCCGCGCCAGATCTCGGTGAGCTGCCGCAGCGTGCTGCGCACGGTTGCCGCGACCTCGAAACCGGGGTCGTAGTCGCAGACCGCCGCCGTCCCGCGCTCGACCACGAGCCACCAGTGCGCCTCCTTGCCGGGCACATCGGTGAACTCGACCTCCAGGACCCGTGCGCTCCTCGGGCCACGCCCGGACCGGAATCGTGCGACGGATGTCCCACAGCAACAGGTGCGGATCCAGATCTCTGTCGCCGAGATCGCCGATCCAGCGCACCCCCCACGTCCCGAGCGCCTGGACGACGGTCGACAGTTCACGTCCGGCCTCGGTCAGGAGGTAGGCGGCCCGTCCGTCCGTACCGATCTCGCGACGCAGCACCCCCGACCGCTCCAGCGAGCGCAGACGCCGCGACAGCAGGGCGGGCGACATTTTCGGGTTGCCCCGCCGCAACTCGTTGAAATGCGTACTACCCAACAGTAATTCGCGGACGACCAGCAATGTCCATCGTTCGTCGAGGACATCCATTGCCTTGGCGATCGGGCAGAACTCCCCATAGCCGGACACACAACCAGTAGACCACTCGGCGCGCGCCGGGTACAGATGTTGAACTGGCCGGGGCCGCCCCGGCCGCCGGATGCTTGCGGTATGACAGCTATCCCTCACACCCAGCAACCATCCCCCGACATCACCGAACGCACCCACGCCCTCTGGGCTCTCGGCGACTACCCTCGCGTCGCGGACACCGTGATACCCGGCCTGGGCCGGCGCCTGGTCCGAGCCTGCGATATTCGTCCCGGCCTGCGCGTGCTCGACATCGCCGCCGGAGCGGGAAATGCGGCCATTCCGGCGGCCGAAGCCGGCGCGGACGTCGTCGCCAGTGACCTGACGCCGGAAATGTTCGAGGCGGGCAGGGCCGCGGCGGCCGCTCGCGGTGTCCATCTCACCTGGGAGGCCGCCGACGCCCAGGCGCTGCCGTACGCCGACGGCCGATTCGATGTCGCCATGTCCTGTGTGGGCATCATGTTCGCCCCGTCGCATCGGGCGGCCGCCGGCGAACTGCTCCGAGTGACCGCGCCGAATGCGACGATCGGGCTGATCAACTGGACGCCGGAAGGATTCATCGGCGAAATGTTCTCCATCGCCAAGCAGTTCGCACCGCCACCGCCGCCCGGAGCGCAATCGCCGCTGCTCTGGGGCACCGCCGACCATCTCCGGGACCTGTTCGGCGACCACGTCACCGATCTGCGGATACAGCGCGAATTCGCGACGGTGGAGTGTTTCGCCGACGGTGACCGGTTCCGCGACTTCTTCAAGGCCAACTACGGTCCCACGGTCGCTGTCTACCGGTCCCTGGCGGGCGACCTCGACCGCATCGCCGAGCTGGACCGCGCCCTCGCCGACCTGGCCGCTCGCCACGATCTCGGCGGCGGGCGGATGCGCTGGGAGTACCTCCTGGTCACCGGCCGGCGGGCGTGATCACCGGTCCGTGTCGCCGCGCGGCCGGATATTCGACGAAGCCGCCCGGTTGTGTGCGATCCGGCCGGCGTCTACGCCGACGTCGGCAGCCGGCGCTCGCCGTGCGTGATCGCCGCGATCAGATCGTCGTAGCCGTTGACCAGTTCGGCCACCCGGAACCACGCAGCGTGCACGGCCAGATCGTCGGTGGTGGTCTCCAGCAGGTGCGCGGCACGGGCGTACGCCGCCATGAGCCGATCGATCACCGAACCGACGGTTTCGGTATGGATCGCGGTGCCGTGCCGATGCTGCGGGACGTGGGCTTGGATCCATCGATCGATCGCGCGCACGGTCTCGCGGCGCGACGCCTCGGCCGCGCGGCGATAGTCGGCATCGTGCGATTGGGCGGCACCGGTGTGCAGTTCCGCGAGGTGCCGCGCGAGCGGGTCCAGGTGATGTGCGGCGGGCCGCGAATCACGCACCGTTCGCAGCAGCATCTCGGCGGTGGGAAGATCCCCGACAACGTCGGCGCCGCCGCGCTCGAGCACCAGCAACGGCGACACCGTCGCCACCCGGGTGCCCTCGGGCCCCGGAACCTCACCGGTCATCGCGAGCACCGCCCCCGCGCTCGGAGGGGGATACCGCACCGGAGGCAGCCATCGCGGCCGTCTCGGTGACGCGGTGCGGCGAGAATTGCGACTTCGAGCACATCGGCAGCTCCTGGTCGGTCGTGTCGGCCCTCGACGAAGCCGACCGTATGCCCCGGATTAGCCGTTCGCCCCCCTGCTCGTTCCCGCTGTTGAGAAGTCACAGCCCTGATCGCCGCGGCGTGCTGACGGAGCACATAACCAGTGGTTGACTACGGCGTCAGCACCAGCCGCCCGCGCAGTCCACCGGCGGACAACCGCTCATGCGCTTCGGCCGCGCGTTCGAGCGGAAGGACATCGGCGACCCGCAAGCCCAGGCCGAGCGCCGCGAGTTCGCCGAGCGCGGTTCCGTCCGCCCGGATCCACTCCTGGTGAATTCTCATGCCGCGCAAGGGAAGAGGGGGCTGTCCGCCGGCCACCCCGGCGTAGGCGCCACCGTTGCGGACGGCGGCCGTCGCGCGAACCCCCAGACCCGCGCCGTCCAGTGCGCCGTCGACACCGCCCGGAACCAGCGCCCGTATCTCCCCGGCGAGGTCGGCGCTCGCGCGAGACACGGTCCATTCGGCGCCGAGTCCGCGAACGAACGCCGCATCCTCATCGGCGACCTGCGCGACCACCCGCAGTCCGGCACGAACGCCCAGTTCGACCGCGAAGCCGCCCACCGCTCCGGCCGCGCCCGTCACCAGCAGGGTGTCACCGGCGCGAAGGTCGAGCAGCGCGAGCGCCTGGTGTGCGGTCAGCGCATTCAGCGGCAGGGTGGCCGCTTCCGTCGCATCCACACCCGGCGGTGCCGGTGCGACCGCATCGGTATCGAGCACCAGATACTCGGCATACGCACCCAGCGACCGGTCGAGCAGATCACGTAATCCGACAACGCGTTGTCCCGCCGCGAATGTCGTCACCTCCGGCCCGACGCGGTCGACGATTCCCGCGGCGTCCCAGCCGATTCCGATGATTTCGCGCGGCGCCATCAGTCCCGCCTCGATCAGGGCGCCGCTGCGGGTCGCGATATCCACCGGATTGACCGCCGCCGCCTCCACCCGGATCCGCACCTGGCGCGGCCCGGGTTCGGGAATCGCCACCCGCACCACCTCGAGTGCCTCCGGGCCGCCCACGCGGCGAACGACCACTGCCCGCATGCTGTTTCCAGAAGTCATGCTGCTCAACTTATGGAGAGCTACTCTCCATAAGGAAGTACGCACTCGAAGGTGCGTATCCCACTCCGAGGAGAGCCGTGGCCACCCGAACCGCCGCCCAACGCCGCGCCCAGGCCGGCGTCGAATACGACGCGTACCTGGCGCAATGTCCCGCACGCCAACTACTCGACCGCATCGCCGACAAATGGGTGAGCCTGGCTGTCAATGCCCTCGCCGACGGCCCCCAGCGCTACAGCGACCTGCAACGCCGCCTCGCCAGCATCAGCCAGAAGATGCTCACCCAAACCCTGCGCAACCTCGAACGCGACGGCCTGGTCTGCCGCACCGTCACTCCCGCGGTCCCGGTTCGCGTCGACTACGAACTCACCCCACTCGGCCGCTCACTGCTACCGGTGATGCGCGCGGTCAAAGACTGGGCCGAGGAGAACATGGACCACGTCCACGCCGCCCGCGAACACTACGACCAGCAGACCGAAACCGCGTAGCGGCTTCTCGCCGGGTATCGTTCGCCGAAATTACCGGCGGCGCTTGGACTTCGGGGGCTTGGACTGCTTGGACCGGTCACGTTCCGCTTCGCGACGCTCGCGGCGGGTCATGCCGGTCGAGGGGGTGTCGCCGTATTCCTGAGCGGCACTGCGGACTTCGGCGTGGCCGCCCTCGTCCGGACCGGAGAAGCTGAGGCCGCGCGGGCCGGATTCGTCGATTCCCTTGGCGCGCAGAGCCGCCGGGGCGTTCTCGGCGGCGCCGTTGCCCTGGGGTACTGCCGGGGCGGGATGGGTGGCGCCCACCGGGGAACGCAGGCCGGCACCGACCGCGGGCTGCGGTTCGGGAGCCTGCTGAACCTCCACCTGGAGGTTGAACAGGAAGCCGACCGACTCCTCCTTCAGGCCCTCGAGCATGGCGGCGAACATGTCGAAACCCTCGCGCTGGTATTCGACGAGCGGATCGCGCTGCGCCATCGCGCGCAGGCCGATGCCCTCCTTGAGGTAGTCCATCTCGTAGAGGTGTTCACGCCACTTGCGGTCCAGGACCGACAGCAGCACCTGACGCTCCAGGTTGCGCATACTGCCCGCGCCGGCCAGATCGTCGATTTCCTTCTCACGCCGCGCGTAGGCGTCGTGCGCGTCGTCGAGAATGGCGTCGAGCAGTTCCTCGCGGCTCAGTTCGCCGATCTCACCGTCTTCGGTCTCACCGGTCAGATCCTGGTATTCGATGCCCACCGGGTACAGCGTCTTGAGGGCAGTCCACAGCTTGGCCAGATCCCAGTCCTCGACGTAGCCCTCGGCGGTGGCGCCGTTGACGTAGGCGGTGATCACGTCGGTGATCATCGACTGAACCTGGCCCTCCATATCCTCGCCGGCCAGGATGCGCTGGCGCTCGGCGTAGATGACGGTGCGCTGCTGGTTCATCACCTCGTCGTACTTCAGAACGTTCTTGCGGATTTCGAAGTTCTGCTGTTCGACCTGGGTCTGGGCGCTCTTGATCGCCCGCGAGACCATCTTGGCTTCGATCGGCACGTCGTCGGGCAGGTTGAGCCGGGTCATGATCGACTCCAGGGCCGCACCATTGAAGCGCCGCATCAGCTCGTCGCCGAGCGAGAGGTAGAAGCGCGACTCGCCCGGGTCGCCCTGGCGGCCGGCACGACCGCGCAGCTGGTTGTCGATACGTCGCGACTCGTGCCGCTCGGTGCCCAGCACGTAGAGGCCGCCGGCGTCGCGCACCAGATCGGCGTCGTCTTCGACCTGCCGCTTGACCTGCTCCAGCGCGGGCAGCCAGTTGGCCTCGTAGTCGTCCGGCGTCTCGACCGGATCCAGGCCCTGCCGGCGCAGCAGCGTATCGGTGATGATGTCGGGGTTACCGCCGAGCACGATGTCGGTACCACGGCCGGCCATATTCGTCGCCACGGTGACCGCGCCCGGGCGGCCGGCCTCGGCGATGATCTGCGCTTCCTGTTCGTGGAACTTCGCGTTCAGCACGTTGTGCGGGATGCCGCGCTTGGTGAGCAGCTTCGACAGGTACTCCGACCGCTCCACCGAGGTGGTACCGATCAGCACCGGCTGGTTCTGCTCGTGCCGCTCGGCGATGTCGTCGGCGACCGCGGCGAATTTCGATTCCTCGGTCTTGTAGATCAGGTCCGCCTGATCCATGCGGATCATGGGCTTGTTGGTGGGGATCGGCACGACACCGAGGCCGTAGGTCTGGTGGAGCTCGGCCGCCTCGGTTTCGGCGGTACCGGTCATACCGGACAATTTGTCGTAGAGGCGGAAATAGTTCTGCAGCGTGATGGTGGCCAGCGTCTGATTTTCCGGCTGGATCTCCACGCCCTCTTTGGCCTCGATGGCCTGGTGCATGCCCTCGTTGTAGCGACGGCCGACCAGAATGCGGCCGGTGAATTCGTCGACGATGATGACCTCGCCGTTGCGAACGATGTAATCCTTGTCGCGAACGTAGAGTTCCTTCGCCTTGATCGCGTTGTTCAGATAGCTGACCAGCGGCGAGTTGGCGGCCTCGTACAGATTGTCGATACCGAGCTGATCCTCGACGAATTCGACACCGGCCTCGTGCACGCCGATGGTGCGCTTCTTGATGTCGACCTCGTAGTGCACATCCTTCTTCAAAAGCGGTGCAATACGGGCGAATTCGGCATACCACTTACTCGACGCGTCGGCCGGGCCGGAAATGATCAGCGGCGTCCGGGCCTCGTCGATCAGAATCGAGTCGACCTCGTCGACCACGGCGAAGTTGTGCCCACGCTGGACCAGATCGTCCAGCGAATGGGTCATGTTGTCGCGCAGATAATCGAAGCCGAATTCGTTGTTCGTGCCGTAGGTGATATCGGCGCCGTAGGCCGCACGCCGCTCGGCGGGGCTCATCCCGGACAGGATCGCGCCGACCTGCAGGCCGAGGAAACGGTGCACGCGCCCCATCCACTCGGAGTCACGACGGGCCAGGTAGTCGTTGGTGGTGACGATGTGGACGCCGTCGCCGCTGATCGCGTTGAGATAGGCGGGCAGCACCGAGGTGAGTGTCTTACCTTCACCGGTTTTCATCTCGGCGACATTGCCGATGTGCAGGGCCGCGCCACCCATCACCTGCACCTTGTAATGCTTCTGATTCAGCACGCGCCAGGAGGCCTCGCGCGCGGTGGCGAAAGCCTCGAGCAGCAACTCGTCCAGGGATTCGCCGTCGATGTAGCGCTGTTTGAATTCGTCGGTCTTGGCCCGCAGTTCCGCGTCGGTGAGATCGGCGTACTCGTCTTCCAGACTGAGAACTTCGTCGGCCAGATGCGCGAGCCGCTTGACGGTGCGACCCTCACCAAAACGTAGCAACCTCGTCAGTGTCAGCGCAGGCACGGGTCTCGTCAGTCCTCTGGTCGATGTTGTCGTCTTGCAGTGCTACATCTTCGGCACACCGCACTACTCGCGGCATACCGAAGCCCCCGCCACATCGTATGGGCGAAATCCCCGGCGCGCGGATAAGCGGCATCGTCCATGGTAATGCGGCCTCCATCGTAGGCGCCGCCGCGTCGGAACATCCACGGACAGCCGCGGCCCATCGGGGCCCGGCAGTGATCGATCACACTTCGGCACGACACACGCCCGCGATCACCGCATGCGCAAGGCACTCATCCGCCAACGCCCGCGACGCAGCACCAGCCGCGCGGCGACGGCGAAACGGCGCTGCCCCCGCTCGTATCCGCCGCACACCTCCGCAGCACTCGCGGTGACCTCGGCGAGCTTCACGGTGACGAGCACCGCCGTACCGAGGCGGCGCTCCGCGGCGGCGGTGCGGGCGAGCGTTTCGACGGCGGCCAGCACGGTCGGCTCCACCACCGGACGCAACTGCCCGAGCGGACGCCGCCCGTCGATGACCTCGAGCACCAGGCGCAGCGACCGCTCCGCGAACTGCGCTGCGGCCGTACCGATTTCGTCCCCGCCGCATATGTCGGACGACACCGGCACACCCGCGCCGGACCCCGGCGAGCGGCCGTCGTGCGCGGACCGGCGCGGGGTCCGCAGTCGCGGCACGACGTGCGCGGCCGCCCCCCGATCGAGCGACTTTCCCGCAGTCGCACCACCGGAACTCCTCGGATCCAACGGCGGTTCGAATACCGGCGCGCGGCGGGCGCGACGGGTGTATACCGGGCTTGCAGAAGACTCGAGCATTCGACACTCCCCCTGGTCGGCATGCTTGGGCACGGATCGAACCAGCATGCCATGCGCGGCGTCGACGACGGCGGAATTCCGACGCCGACGCGACAAGTCCCACACAGTCACGCGCGCAAGGTTTGTGTCACTCCACAATGGAGAGCGGCAACGGAGAGGAGCTCGGACAGCGTGATCACGAGACTGACGCCGCAGGACGCGTCGTTCTTCCGGCTCGAGTCGAGCAGCAATCCCATGCACATCGGCTCTCTCGCGATCGTGCGCGTCGCCCCCGAGGACCCCGGCGACGGATCTCCGTGCGTGGACTACCAGACGCTGCTGGACCTGGTCGACAGCCGGTTGTCGATGGTGCCCCGCTACCGCCGCAAGGTCCGTGAGGTCCCGTTCAAGGTGGGGCGCCCGGTCTGGGTCGAGGACAGCCGCTTCGACCTCACCTATCACGTGCGGCGATCGGCGCTGCCGGCTCCGGGCTCCGACGAGCAGCTCTACGAACTGGTCGGGCGGCTGTCGTCGCGACCGCTCGACCCGAGCCGGCCGCTGTGGGAGATGTATCTGATCGAAGGCCTGTCCGAGGACCGCTGCGCGATCTTCACCAAAACCCATTCGGCGCTGGTGGATGGTGAGACCGCGCTCGAGATCGGCCACGTCATCCTGGACTCGGGGCCCTCGCCGCGGGTGGTCGCACCCGATACCTGGGTGGCCCACCGTGAACCCGGCGACATGGAACTGCTGGGCATGTCACTGGCCGAAATAGCGACCCAGCCCGCGACGGCATGGGAAGTCGTCCGCGATGCCGGAGCCAACGCGTCGGCGGTGGTGGCGGCCGCGGGCAAGGCGGTCGACGCCGCGGTCGACCGGGTGCGCGCGGCCGGGCGGACGGCGCCCGACAGCCCCTTCAACACTTCGATCTCGCGGTGCCGCCGGTTCGACATCGCACGGACCGACCTCGAGGACTATCGCCGCATTCGAAGACACTTCGGCTGCTCCATCAACGACGCCATCCTGGCCGTGGTGACCGGCGCGCTGCGGATATTCCTGCAATCGCGCGGTGAGGTGCTGGTCGGATCGGCGGTGCTGCGCGCGGTGGTACCGATGTCGGTCTACGTCGACGGGTCACCCGACGACGTGAGCCCGGCCAGCGAGGTCTCCTCGTTCCTGATCGATCTGCCGGTGGGAGAGCAGAATCCGGTGATGCGGCTGTCGCACATCTCGCATGCCACGGCCGAGAATGCCCGGCATCGGCGCGCCGTGCGGGCGCGCACCCTGGTTCACATGGCCGGCTTCGCCCCGGCCAGCCTGCACGCGATGAGCGTGCGGGCGGCGAGTACGTTCGCAGAACACACATTCAACTTGGTGATCACCAACGCCCCGGGTCCGCAGCGGCCGATGTATATCGGCGGCGCACGGATGCTGGAGATGTATCCGGTATCGCCGTTGCTGCGCAATCAGGCGTCGAGCATCGGAATCACGTCCTACGACGGACGTGTGTTCTACGGTCTCAATGCCGACCGCGAGGCGATGGCCGATATCGCCGTACTGGCGGCGGCGGTGCGCGAATCCATGGAGGAGATGCTCGGTGCCTGCGTCTGATCAGGGCAAGCTACGCGTCTATGTCCCGGCCACCATCGCCATGCTCCGAGAGCTGGTGGCGCAGCGCGAAATTCGCGCGGTGAACGACACCGCCTTCGCGGTCACCCCCGCGTTGCGCGAGGCCTACGCCTCCGGCGACGACGAGGAACTGGCCGAGGTGGCGATGGGTGAGGCGGCGCGCGCATCGCTGCGGCTGCTCGCCGAGGAACGCGAATCCGCACTGATGCACGCCGACGACAGCGATGCCGAACCGGAGGACGGAACAGATCCGGACGCCGCCGAAGACACCGGATCGTCGTATTCGGCCCCCGTCTACCGCCGTGCCGTGATCGCCGCCGATGTGACGGGCACGACCCTGCGCCCGGATCTCGACGATGCGGTGGTCCGGCTGTCCGGGCCGATCACCTACAAGCGCATCGCCTCGGTGCACGTCGATCTGGCCGAGGCCGAACCTCAGGTCGCGAAGGCCGTCGACGTCGTCGACGCGGCCGACCTGGGCGATCCGGACGCGGAATTCGTGCTGGGCGACGCGGAGGATCACCAGCTGGCTTGGTACGCGGCACAGGAGTTGCCGTTCCTGCTCGACCTCCTCTGATCCGCCCGCTAACCTACGATGCCGTAACCTTGGCTCGAAGGGTGCGCCGCAGGCGCGTGATCACAGGAAATGAGCATTCGCACGATGGTGTCGAAATCGGTACAAGGCCTGCGGGCATGGCTCGAGGCCCCGGTCGCCGACGCGAAGATGGCCGGGCGGACGCGCCTGGACGCGCTGCGCGGCGCGGCGGCCCGCATCACCACCCCGCTGCTGCCCGATGACTATCTGCATCTGGTGAATCCGCTGTGGTCGGCGCGGGAACTGCGCGGACGGATCATCGAGGTCCGCAAGGAGACCGCCGATTCGGTGACCCTGGTGATCAAGCCGGGCTGGGGTTTCGATTTCACCTTCACCCCCGGTCAGTACATCGGCATCGGTGTCCTGGTCGAGGGGCGCTGGCACTGGCGGTCGTATTCGCTGACCTGCCCGCCGGACTGGACCCATCGCGACAACCGCGCCGAACGAGTGATCTCGATCGCGGTGAAGGCGATGCCGGAGGGCTTCCTGTCCAGCCACCTGGTCAACGGCGTGCCGCAGGGCACGGTGGTTCGCCTGGCCGCGCCGCAGGGCGGGTTCGTCCTGCCGGAGCCCCCGCCGGCGAAGGTGTTGTTCATCACCGCCGGCAGCGGCATCACCCCGGTGATGGCGATGCTGCGGACCATGGACCGCCGCGCCGCCGACCGCACCGACGGCGACGCGATGGACGACATCGTGCACATCCACTCCGCCCGGACCGCCGAGGACGTCATGTTCGGCGCGGAACTGCGGGCGCTGCACGACAAGCATCCCGGCTTCACCGCGCATATCCACCTCACCGGCGAGCAAGGCAAATTCGATCTGGCCGATCTCGACAGCCGGTTCCCGGACTGGCGCGAGCGCGAGACCTGGGCCTGCGGTCCGGCCGGTCTGCTCAACGATGTCGAGAAGCATTGGGCCGCAGCGGGTATCAGCGACAAGCTGCATGTCGAGCGGTTCGAGGTGGAACGTTCGGCGGTCGGCGAGGGCGGCACGGTCACCTTCGCCCGCACCGATCGCAGTGCCGAGGCCGACGGCGCCACCAGCCTGCTCGAGGCCGGTGAGGCCGCGGGCGTGCAGATGCCGTTCGGCTGCCGGATGGGTATCTGCCAGACCTGCGTGGTCACCCTGACCGACGGACATGTGCGCGATCTGCGCAACGGCGCCGAACACCAGGCCGGGGAGAAAATCCAGACCTGCATCTCGGCCGCGGCCGGCGACTGCACCCTGGACGTGTGAGTCGCGTTCCGGTGGTGTTCACCCGTTCGCCCCGCGGCGGCGCGAGCGATCACCACCGGTTACCGATACTCTGAAGAGGACAAGACCGAGACCTCCCACCGAAGCGCAGCGGAGCCCATGCCGCCGAAGCGCGGGGGAGGCAGTCCATCGAAGCGCAGCGGAGGCAATCCGATACCGGCCCGCCGACGCGATGCAGAGGCATTCATTCGACACCGCCGGAGCGAAGCGGAGGCATTGCAGGACCGTGGCCATCACCGACATCAAGGCGTATTCGCATCTGACGGCTGCCGATATCGACACATTGGGGCAGGAACTCGACACCATCCGCCGCACGGTCGAGCAATCGCTGGGTGAGCGCGACGCCGCCTACATCCGGCGCACCATCCGCGCCCAGCGCACGCTCGAGGCCGCCGGCCGCGCGGTCCTGTTCGCCGGACGCAACAAATGGGCCTGGGTCGCGGGCACCGCGATGTTGTCGGTGGCCAAGATCATCGAGAATATGGAGCTCGGGCACAACGTCAGCCACGGGCAATGGGACTGGATGAACGACCCGGAGATCCACTCCACCAGCTGGGAGTGGGATATGACCGGCACCTCCGGGCAGTGGAAACGGGCGCACAACTTCTCGCACCACACCTACACCAACATCGTCGGCATGGACGACGACGTGGGCTTCGGCATCCTGCGCATGACCCGCGACGAAGAGTGGAAGCCGATCAATCTCGCTCAGCCGGTGGCGAATCTGATCCTGGCCGCGCTCTTCGAGTGGGGTATCGCCCTGCACGATCTGAAGATCGAGAAACAGCAGACCGGAGTTCCGCGCAGCGACCTGCTGTCCGAACCCAACCGGCAGTTCCTGCGCAAGGCCGGCCGCCAGGTCGCCAAGGACTTCGTGGTCTTTCCGCTGCTGAGCGGTCCGGGCTGGAAGGCGACGCTGAAGGCCAACGCGACGGCCAACCTGATCCGCAATCTGTGGGCGTACGCCGTGATCTTCTGCGGGCATTTCCCGGACGGCGCCGAGAAATTCACCCAGGAGCAGTTCGCGGACGAAACCCGGGCGGAATGGTATCTGCGGCAGATGCTGGGCAGTGCCAACTTCCAGGCCGGCCCGGCGATGGCCTTCATGAGCGGCAATCTGTGCTACCAGATCGAGCATCACCTCTTTCCGGACATTCCGAGCAATCGGTATCCGGAGATCGCCGAACAGGTCCGCCAACTCTGCGACAAATACGACCTGCCGTACACCACGGGATCGCTGGGCAAACAATATGCCCTGGCGTTCCGCACAATTCACAAACTGGCACTGCCCGACCGATTCCTGCGCCGGACCGCGGACGACGCCCCGGAGACGTCGTCGGAACGCAAATTCTCGCTGCTGACCCGCCCGTCGACGGCCGGTACCGAAGAGCCGCTGTCCGGCGTCGACCCGCTCACCGGAAGGCGGCAGGGATTGCGGTCGGCAATGGTGGAAGCCAAGGCCGCACTGCGCGAGAAGGCACGGCAGGAAAAGGAGGCGCTGCGCGAAGCCAAGCTCGCTCTGCAGGAGAAGGCTCGGGCCGAGAAGCAGATACTCCGGCGCCGCGGACTGCGGGGACGAGCGACCGTTCGCGTCCGGTTGCGGCAACAGCGAAGGCGACTAACCTAAGCCATATCGGTCACGATCACAATGCGGTATACGCCACAGTTGTAATCCGATCCGGAGACAACCTACGGGACCGTAACCTACGGTAGTGTAACCAGCATGGCGATCTCGGATGTCAAGGAATACGCCCACCTCACTCCAGAGGATGTAGAAGCGATCGGCGCGGAGCTGGATGCGATCCGTCGCGAAATCGAGGCCTCCCGAGGCGAGAACGACGCCCGCTACATCCGTAACGTGATCCGTTTGCAGCGCGCCCTGGAAATCGGGGGTCGCGCCACGCTGTTCGCCAGTTTCCTGCCGCCGGCCTGGCTGGCCGGCACGGCGATGTTGTCGGCCGCCAAGATCATCGAGAACATGGAGATCGGCCACAACGTCATGCACGGCCAGTGGGACTGGATGAACGATCCGGAAATCCACTCCTCCAACTGGGAGTGGGACAACGCCGGACCGTCGGAACACTGGAAGATCACGCACAACTACCTGCACCACAAGTACACCAACGTGCTGGGTATGGATGACGACATCGGCTACGGCCTGCTGCGCGTGACGCGCGATCAGCGGTGGACGCCGTTCTATCTCGGACAGCCGGTCTACAACCTGCTGCTGCAGATGTTCTTCGAATACGGCGTGGCCATCCAGCATTTGGAGCTGGGCAAGGTCGCGAAGAAGAAGTGGCCGGCCGATTCTCCGGAACGCCGGCAATTCGAGCAGGACCGCAAGGTCGTGCTGAAGAAGGTCGGCAAGCAGGCGGCCAAGGATTATGTGATCTTCCCGCTGCTGACCGGACCGGCCTTCCTGTCCACGCTGACGGCCAATATCACCGCCAATATCGTCCGCAATGTGTGGACCAACGCGGTGATCTTCTGCGGCCACTTCCCCGACGGTGCGGAGAAGTTCACCAAGGGCGATGTGGACAACGAAACGCAGGGCGAGTGGTACCTGCGCCAGATGCTGGGCAGCGCCAATATCACCGGCGGCGCGGTCATGCATTTCATGACCGGCAACCTCTCCCATCAGATCGAGCACCACCTGTTCCCGGACCTGCCGAGCAACCGGCTGCGGGCCATCTCGGTGCGCGTGCGGGAATTGTGCGACAAATACGACCTGCCCTACACCAGCGGCTCGCTGCCGGTGCAGTACGCGAAATCGTGGCGCACCATCATCAAGCTGTCGCTGCCCAACAAATATCTGCGCCGTGGCACCGACGACGCTCCCGAGACCAAGTCCGAGCGCGCATTCGGTGGCATCGGCACGGTCGACCCGGTGACCGGGCGCCGGCGCGGATTGCGCACCGCGCTGAAGGAAGGCAAGCGCCGGGTGGCGGAACGCCGGCAGACGGTCGGCTCGGCCGCCTAGCGATCACCGAACAGAAGGGGCTCTCCGGATTCGATATCCGGGGAGCCCCTTTCGTCTGCCCACGTCCGGGCCTGATTGACTGAACCGGTGTCAACGCAAGAATCCAGCATCTACGACGTGATCCGGCGGCGCCGCGATGTGCGTGCCGAATTCACCGGCGATCTCGTCGACGATGCGACCCTGCTCCGAATCCTCGACGCGGCCCATCGCGCACCCAGCGTCGGCAATTCGCAGCCGTGGGATTTCGTCGTCGTGCGTGACCCGGCGACATTGGCGCGCTTCGCCGCACACGTCGCCGAGAAGCGCGTCGAATTCCGCGATTCGCTGCCACCGGAGCGAGCCCGCACCTTCGAGCCGATCAAGATCGAAGGCATCACCGAGAGCGGCACCGGGATAGTCGTCACCCACGACGACAGTCGCGGCGGCCCGCAGATCCTCGGTCGCGCGACGGTCCCCGAAACCGGTTTGTACTCCACGGTTCTCGCGATCCAGAACCTGTGGCTGGCCGCGACCGCCGAAGGGGTGGGCGTCGGCTGGGTGAGTTTTTACGACGCACCCTTCCTCACCGACTTGATCGAGCTGCCCGCCGGCATTCGTCCCGTCGCGTGGCTGTGCATCGGCCCGGTGCACGAATTCCAGCACACGCCGGATCTGGAACGGTTCGGCTGGCGCGACCGGCGTCCACTCGACGACGCGATCCACTGGGAGCGGTACTAGCGCCCTGCCTACACCCGTTCGAGGACCGCGGACGCGCCATGCCCTCCCGCGGCGCAAATGCCCAGCAGCGCAGTGCTCTTCCCGGTGAGTGCCAGCTCGTTGGCCATGGTCGTCACCATGCGCGCACCGGTGGCGCCGAAGGGGTGGCCGATCGCGATCGAACCGCCGTGCACATTGAGGATGTCCGGGTCGATCTCGCCGACGGCACTGTCGCGGTCCAGCCGGGATTTGGCCCACGCGTCGCTGCCCAGGGCCGACACCACCGAGAGGGTCTGGGCGGCGAAGGCCTCGTGGATATCGACGACATCGATGTCCGGCAGGGCCAGCCCTGCCTTGTCGAGCGCCCGCGGCATGGAGATGGCCGGACCGATCAGCACCTGATCGGACGGGTCGACGCTGACGAAACTCCAGGACCGGAAGGCCGCCAGCGGTTCGAAGCCCAGGGCGCGCGCCTTCTCCTCGCTCATCAGCAGCACCGCGGCCGCGCCGTCGGTGAGCGGGCTGGCGTTGCCCGCCGTCACCGTCCCGTCCCGCTCGAAGACCGGGGCGAGGGTCGCCAGCTTCTCGACACCGGTGTTCGCGCGCACGAGTCCGTCGCGAGTGACCGCCTTCCCGTCCGGCGTGGCGACCGCGAGTACCTCCCGGTCGAACCGGCCGGATTCGATCGCCGCCGCCGCGCGATGATGCGAGCGGGCGGCGAAGGCGTCCTGCTGCTCCCGGGTGATGCCGTTGATGCGGGCCATCTTCTCCGCCGACTCCCCCATCACCTCGCCGGTGGTGCGCTCGGCGATCTTCGGCCGGCGCGGCAGCAGATCCGTGAACGGCGCCAGCTGCGCCACCGCGGACAGATAGTCCTTCGGCTTCGGCTTACCCAGCGCCAGCGGCGCGGCCGCGTGCACCATCTTCTGCGGCAGCTTCACCTCGGCATTGCTGGTGGAATCGCTGCCGCCGGCGACCATGATGTCGTATTCCCCGCGTTCGATGGCGGCCGCCGCCGCGGTCACCGCCTGCAGTCCGGAGGCACACGCACGGGTGACCGTGTAGCCCTCGCAGCCGTGGTCGAGTCCCAGATCCAGGGCGATCTCCCGCGCGACGTTGGGCGCCGCACTCGGCAGGATCACCCCGCCCCACACCATCGCCTGCACCTGATTCTTGGGCAGTCCGGTCCGCTCGAGCAGCCCGCCCACCGCCAGGACACCCAGATCGATGGTGTCCATCCGCGTGTAGTCGGTGAAGGCGCGCAGGAACGGGGTACGAGCACCCGCGACGATGACGGCGCGGCGAGAACGCTTGGTGGCCATGCCTTTACAGTAGGACGAGCAAGATGCCGATACAAGATGTCACGGTAATCTCGCCGGCCCGGTGAACGACGAACGGCCGGGGCTCTCGGCCCCGGCCGTCCAGCTCCCGAAAACTCGTTACGTCAGCCTGATCAACCCATAGTCGAAGGCGTGGCGGCGGTAGACCACCGACGGTCGGTCGGTTTCGCGGTCGTGGAAGAGGAAGAAATCGTGGCCGACGAGTTCCATCTGATACAGCGCGTCGTCCACCGACATCGGAGTCGCGGAATGGACCTTGGTGCGCACGATATGCCCCGGCCCGGCGTACTCGCTCGATTCGGTGTCGGCGCGGTCGGCCGGCTCGGATCCGCCGGCGCCGGCGGGCAGGGTGTCCTCGACCAGCGCGGCCGTCGCCTCCGCGACGGAGACAGGTGTCTTCTCGCCGTAGTGCACCCGGCGGCGATCCTTGCTGCGCCGCAATCGGGCCTCGAGTTTGACCACCGCGGATTCCAGTGCGCCGTAGAAACTGTCGGCACAGGCTTCGGCCCGGACCACCGGGCCCTTGCCGCGCGCGGTGATTTCGACACGCTGACAGTTCTTGCGCTGGCGGCGGTTTCGTTCATGGAACAGCTCGACATCGAAGAGGTATATCGACGGATCGAAACGTTCCAGACGGGAGAGTCGGTCCGCGACGTGAATGCGGAAATGATCGGGTACCTCGACGTTACGTCCCTTGACCACGACGTCCGCTTCGGGCGTCCGGGGCACATCCGAAATAGTCTGTTCGGCTCCGTTCAGTTCACCGGAACCCAGCTGGGTGCCCGTACCGGTCGAGGGATCTGCTTCTTTCACTGAAGGTCGTGAAGTCGTCACGCGTACCTCCCGGATCTGGCCGCACAACTCCATGTGCGGCGGGTTAGCAACCGCACCGAGCCGACCGGGGAGAGGTTGCGCGGGATTCGGAAAGGGCTTGCAGACTGCCACCCGTGGCCCGCCACTCATGCCGGAATGCTCGGTACGAAGTCGTCCGAGTCGCCACCTCCAAACTCTGGGTTCGGGTGTCAGATCGCTCTGTCAGCAACGCTATTACGCCAACGATCCGTCCGCCACTGTTCACGCAAATTTCTCCCACTCACGCGGCGCATGTCACCATTACGGCCCGCACGTTCAGCCCGGCCAGCGCCAGAACCCGCACCGATTCGGCAGCGGTCGCGCCCGTGGTGAGAACATCGTCTACCAGTACGATGTCGGCGGCCGCGAGGGTCCGCAGGGCCGACGTCGCACCGATGCGGCAGACGAGCCGGCCCGCCAGATTGTCCCGGCGCGCTCGCGCGCTCAGTCCGACGGAGTCGCGCACCTCACCGCGCGCCCACAGCACGGGTGCGAGATGGCAATCGGACAGCCAACCGGTCGCGACGCGCGCCGTCCGCAGGACCGGATCGCCCCCACGACGCCGGGCCGCGACCCGGCGGCTCGGCGCCGGAACCAGAATCAGCGGGCGGCCGGGAGCCCGCAGGAGGCCGATACCGCGGGCCAGGGCCCGGCCCAGCGGTGCGATCAGATCCCGGCGGCCCGATTCCTTGGCCGCCACCACGGCGCGCCGGGCCGGACCCGCGTATCCGCTCAACGCCCAGCACGGCACCCCCGGATCGGTGCGCGGCCATACCCGCATGGGCTCCGCGCTCAGTGTCGCGGCACATTCCCCGCACCATCCGATTCCGGCCGATCCACATCCCCCGCAGTACTGCGGCAGGACCAAATCCAGCAGCGTCCGCATCGGCCCAGTCTGGCCGAGGCCACCGACAGGTAGCGCTCGGGAAAGGTTCACTTGGCCCCGAACCGACGAACGGCCTGGGCATCCGGTTCCGGATTGTCCGGAACCGGATGCCCAGGCCGCGCGCTAGTTGCTGGACGGACCAGAGTTCCCGCCGTCAGTGTGTGCCGATGTGCAGCACCCACCCGCCTGACCCGTCGGGGTCACAAGTACCCTGCGCCGCCCCATTGAGCGCATTGAGGTCCTGCTCCAACGCCCTGGCGCAGTCATATTGCGCATATTCGCCCGTGAACACTGTCCCCTCCGGAGTGGGCAGGTCAGCGGCGTGCGCGACCCCGATACCGACAACAGCAACGGCAAGTGCAGATGTTGCGGCGACAGACAATATGCGGAACATTCGAATCCCTCCCTGAACAAACCCCCGAGCTCGACGAACTCGTCGGGCCGCAGCCGACATTACATCGAGATCCTTTGGAGCACAACGG
Organism: Nocardia sp. 852002-51101_SCH5132738; assembly: GCF_001665695.1. NCBI lineage: Bacteria > Bacillati > Actinomycetota > Actinomycetes > Mycobacteriales > Nocardiaceae > Nocardia > Nocardia sp. 852002-51101_SCH5132738. The sequence continues at coordinate 69,053 of NZ_LZML01000004.1, forward strand.
ATTTATAACGCGGATGGATTGCTCAGTCCGGCAGAACCGGCACCGTGTTCGCACCGAGCCCCGGCGTCTCACGCCAAAACCGGTCCGCCGACGGTCCTGTCGACTGCAGTTGCATTACCGCACGTGAATCGGCGGCGTAGAGAATACCGGGGGCAGCACTCACCACGCGGACAGGTGGAGTCAGGTTCTGACTGGACAGTGGCGTCAGCTCCGAACCATCGATGAAGACCGACTCCACCGGGTTCACGTCTCCTTCTCGTGCCAGAACGAGAGAATCAGGAGTGGACCAGTCGATGGATACGGCCGTTGTGCTCAGATCGATCGCCACCGGCCTGGGCGACACCAGTGCGAACTTGCCATCCGGATGCTGAATCACGACAGCGAGGTAAACCTTGCCTCCGGCGATGATCGCTGCACGCGTTCCGTCGCGAGAGATACTGAGATCGGTGATCGGGAGACGGGGCACCGGGTCGGTGCTGTTCGCCTCACCCGAAGTCAGCATCGACGTATCGATGTCCTGCATCGATACGTTGCCGGTGCCGCGATCGTGCGCAACTCGGATCACCCGAGTTCCGTCGACCACCGCCCACGCGGCCTCGCCATTGGAGGTCCATGACGGCCGCGTGATGGTCTCGCCCTGGACGACCGAGAATGTGGAAGCGCCGTCATAGCTGCCGATGATGAGGGTGTGTTTCGGCGCGGGCGCAGGCTCGCCGCTCTCGGCGACCGCGGCGATCAACTTTCCGTCTTCCGACAATCCGACCGACTGCAGATTTCGGGCGGCACCGAAGTATCCGGGCATACGGACGATCTGCCCCTTGGAGACATCCACGGCAACCAGCGAGCCATCCCGCAACGCATGGAGGTTGGACCGATCTCCTGTGGGAGTTGTCGGGTTCATTGCACTGACGTCGTCCAACGACCAGCCCACGCCTGCGTACCGGTCGTCCAGCGGCTTGCCGTCGGCGAGTAACACGTAGGGGCCGGGGATATCCGCCCCTGCCAGTGTCAGTACCACCTGGGCTGCCAGCATTTCCTTACCGCGCGCATCAAGAGCCGAGGCACCGGCGAAATCTATGCGTACCCCGCCCAGCCCGACGCCGACGTTATCCGGTTCGCCGTTGGCTTTGGTGATACCTTCGCGCACGCTGACAGGCGGGGCGAGCATATTGCGCACGGCCGGCGCCAGGGTCGGCTGTGGGCCCGCGGCGAGCAGTCCTACCAGCCGCTGCGTCAGTTGGTCCTTCGGGCTCGAGATCCAACGCAACTCGGGAACCATGGTGGTCCCGGGGCTGTTGGCGAAATACAGCGGATACCGACGATACGACTTGTAGAACGCGGACCTGTCCACTACCACGCCCGGTTCCACCTGGCTGATGCGCCACTCGTCGCCGACCTTGCTCATCTCGATTCTGGTCTCGTACGTATTGTCCTGGGCGCGGAAGGACCCGTCTGCGGCAAGCTCACCCAGTTTTCGCGCTCGGATGCGGTAGGTCGCGGAGTCGTCCGACCTCGACTCCCGAAGGGTGTCGGGTTTGTCGACGATGACGGTGCGCGCACTGTCGTCCCAACCCTCCGCGGCCCCCGGCGTCAAGTACTGCCGCGCCGTTCGATGGTGGTCGGCCGGATCGGCGGTGGCGTCGAGGAAGTCGTGCAGCAACAGATCCGGGTCCCGCCCGGAGGTGGGCGGATGTGGGCCGGTCGACGTCGGCTGACGGTTGAGCGTTCCCAACGCCTGCGGCGCCGAGGAATCCGGCAGATTGGCGCAGCCGGCGAGGACCAGCACGCAGCTGAACAGCGCGGCGAGCAGCGTTGCCAGACGGGTGCGGTTCATGGGTTGATGTCCTCTTTGTCGGCGAGTGCGGAGTCGTCCGAGCCGCCCGCGCTCTCACCCGCCGGCTTCGGCGAGGTCCGCTCGGCCCCCGGTTCACCGTCCGGCGATTCCGAGGCGTCCGCGTCCGGCGGCGTCGTCCGCGCCGACGGCTCGGCATCGGCATCCGCTTCGACGGTACCGGCAACGACCGCGTGACCGTCGAGCCCGTCCGCCGGCGCCCGGCTCGCGGCCGGGTCCGCCGGGTCGGCGAGCGCATCGTCCGCCGGTTCCGCGAGCTCGTCCGCCGCCTCCACCGACCCGGCCGGCAGCTCGGCCAGCCGCCGCTTGGGCGGTTCCAGCGAGAGCGGGCTCGGTCCGAGTTTTCGTCCGCGCACCAGTGGCAGGGTGAGACGGAAGCTCGCGCCCACCCCGGGCTCGCCCCAGGCCTCGAGCCGGCCGTCGTGCAGATTGGCGTCCTCGACGCTGATCGACAGACCCAGGCCGGTACCGCCGGAACGGCGCATCCGCGAGGGATCCGACCGCCAGAAGCGATTGAAGACCAGCTTCTCCTCACCGGGCCGAAGTCCGACACCCTGATCGCGCACCACCATCGCGACGGCGTTGGCGTCGACGTCACCACGCATGCGGATCAGGACCGGTTTGCCCTCGCTATGGTCGATGGCGTTGGCCAGCAGATTGCGCAGCACGCGTTCGACGCGGCGCGGGTCGACCTCCGCGACCAGCGGTTCCTCGGGCAGGTCCACCACCAGTTCGCAGCCGGCGTCCTTGGCCAGATGCCGGACCGTGGAGACCGCCGCCCGCGCGCACATCCGCACATCCAGCGATTCGATCTGCAATTCGGCCACACCCGCGTCGTGGCGGCTGATCTCGAGCAAGTCGTTGAGCAGACCCTCGAACCGGTCCAGCTCGGTCACCAGCAGTTCGGCACTGCGGGCCAGCGCCGGATCGAGTTCGTCGCTGGATCCGTGGATGAGGTCGGCGGCCATGCGCACCGTCGTGAGCGGAGTTCGCAGTTCGTGGCTGACATCGGAGGTGAAGCGGCGTTGCAGATTGCCGAATTCCTCGAGCTGAGTGATCTGATTGGACAGACTTTCGGCCATCTCGTTGAACGACATGGCGAGTCTGGCCATATCGTCCTCACCCCGGACCAGCATCCGCTCCTTGAGGCGGCCGTCGGCGAAACGTCCGGCGATCCGGGCGGCCGAGCGGATCGGCAACACCACCTGCCGGGCCACCAGCGCGGTGATCGCGGCCAGTAACAGCAGCAGCACGATGCCACCGATCAGCATGGTGCCGCGCATCAGGCTCAGGCTGCGCTGCTCGTTGTTGAGCGGGAAGATCAGATAGACCTCGAGGGTCGGCACCTCCGAGCTCGGGCTGCCGATGATCAGCGCCGGCCCGCGGTAACCGTCCGGATCCGAGATCGTCGCGAACTGATAGCTCACCTGGTTCTGCTGGACGAACCGGCGCAACTCGGCCGGCACCTCCGTGATGGGCCCGGCGGTCACCTCCTGCTGGCCGTCGCCCACCATCGCCAGCGCGACGTTGTAGGTTCCGGCGCCGCCCGCGGACGAACTGCTGCCGGTCGACAGTGCGCGCACGGCGTCCTGCAGCCGGACCGCCTGGGTGCTCGAATCGGAAACGCCCGTCAACTGCGCCTCGACGGTATTGCGAGCGCGGCTCATCTCCTCAACGGCCGCATTGACTTTCGCGTCCAGGAGGCGGTCGGTGATCTGACTGGTCAGCACCACACCGAGGATCGTGATGACGATCAGCGACAGAGTGAGCGTGGAGACCACCACGCGCAACTGCAACGATCGCCGCCACGTGTGGCCCAGCGATTCTCCGACGGATTTGAACCAGGCCACCACGGCTGCCAGCAGCCGCTCGACGCGGCTTCTGGAGCCTGCGATCACGGCGGTCCGGCCTTGTAGCCCACGCCACGAACGGTCAGCACGATCTCAGGGTTCTCGGGATCCTTCTCGACCTTGGCCCGCAGTCGCTGCACGTGCACGTTCACCAGGCGGGTGTCGGCCGCGTGCCGGTAACCCCACACCTGCTCGAGCAGCACCTCACGGGTGAACACCTGCCGCGGTTTGCGTGCCAGTGCCACCAGCAGATCGAATTCGAGCGGAGTCAGCGATATCTGCTGACCGCTGCGGGTCACCTTGTGGGCCGGTACGTCGATGACGATGTCGGCGATCGACAGGAGTTCGGCCGGCTCGTCGTCGGTACGGCGCAACCGCGCCCGCACCCGCGCGACCAGCTCCTTCGGCTTGAAGGGTTTGACGATGTAGTCGTCGGCACCCGATTCCAAGCCCAGGACGACGTCGACCGTGTCGGTCTTGGCCGTCAACATCACGATCGGCACACCGGAATCGGCGCGCAGCACCCGGCACACGTCGATACCGTTCATGCCCGGAAGCATGAGGTCGAGCAGCACCAGATCCGGGCGTAGCTCCCGGACCGCGGTGAGCGCCTGCGTGCCGTCGCCGACCACATGGGGGTCGAAACCCTCGCCGCGCAAGACGATCGTGAGCATCTCGGCGAGCGCCATATCGTCGTCGACGACCAGAATCTTCGGCTTCATAATTACTATGTTGTCATCTCTCCGGCTCGGAACGGGCAACCACGCCAACACTGGTTACATTACCGACGCACATGCCACCCTATCGGCCAATCATTTCCGCCAGTCGTTCGGTGAGTCGGACCGGATCGTCCTGCGGCGCATGGACCCACCACGGCCCGTGCCACCGCGATTCGGCCAACACACGATAGACCGCCGCCGTACGTTCCTGCAGCGATATATCCCGTTCGTAGGCGTCGAGCGCGCGTGCCGTGTCGAGTTCACCTCGGCGCCGGGCGCGTTCGACCGCCAGCTCGGTCGGCACGTCGAGCAGTATCTGGATATCGGGGACCGGCAGTTCGAACCGGCCGAACTCCAATTCCGCTACCCACGAACTCGTTTCGCCGTCCGCCTGCTCGCCGGCCCGCGCGGCGCTGTAGGCGGCATTGGAGGCGACATACCGATCGAGCAGCACAATATCGTTGTCCACCAACAGTTTCGACAACTCGTCGCGGGCCTCGGCGCGATCCAGGGCGAAAAGCAGCGCCATCGCGCTCACGGATGCGGCCACATCGCCGTGCCGGCCGCGCAGGGCCTCGGCCGCGAGATCCGCGTGGATCGACCGGCCGTAGCGCGGGAAGGCCAGCGTCTCCACGCGCAGACCGCGGTCGCGCAGGCCCGCGACGACGGCGTCGATCAACGTCCGCTTACCCGCGCCGTCGAGGCCCTCTACCGCGATGAGTGCACCCATAACGTGCAGGTTACAGCTTTTGCGTCCGCCCTGTTCCACGCACCCGCCGCGCGTTATCGGAAACGTCGACGTTTCAGAAGACGCTACTTTTGGGGGCATCGCACCGGATAACGGCCGCGACGCCGCGCGGGATCAAGGAAGCGTCCCGAAAACAGGAAGGCGCCCATGCTCATCACTCGTGTATTACGTACCGCCGCAGCGACTCTCGCGATCACCGCGGGCCTCGCCGCCGGTGTCGCGACGGCCGCACCGCTCCCGCTCGAGCCCGCCGCCCCGGTCGCGGGCACCTCCGGAAGTGCGGATTCGGCCACCGAGGGCGGCGCCGGCAGCAGCCTCATCGACCTGTTGAAACTGCTCGGCGACATCAGCCACGGGTGCACCCCGGGCACCGTCTGCGCCGCCGCGACGGCAGCCCGGACCCCGGAGGCGAACACCGCGATCGCCGACACGCCGCTCGGATCCGGCTCGGCGAGCGGTTCGAACGAGCCGGGCTCGGTGCTGTGCTGGTTGCTGCACCCCAGCCCCACCTGCCAGATCTGAGCGTCGCGGCTCACGAGACGGTTGTCCCGTCGAAGCAAAGCTCCTGCGGGACAACCGTTTCCGCACTCAGTACCGGTAGTGCTCCGGCTTGAACGGGCCCTCGACGTCCACGCCGATGTACTCGGCCTGGTCCTTGGTCAGCTTGGTGAGGGTGCCGCCCAGCGCCTCGACGTGGATGCGGGCGACCTTCTCGTCGAGCACCTTCGGCAGGCGGTAGACCTCGTTGTCGTACTGCTCCGGCTTGGTCCACAGCTCGATCTGCGCGATGACCTGGTTGGAGAAGCTGTTGCTCATCACGAACGAGGGGTGGCCGGTGGCGTTGCCCAGGTTCAGCAGCCGGCCCTCGGACAGCACGATGATCGACTTGCCGGAATCGAAGGTCCACAGGTCGACCTGCGGCTTGATGTTCAGCTTGGTGGCCCCGGAGTTCTCCAGCGCGGCCATATCGATCTCATTGTCGAAGTGGCCGATATTGCCCAGGATCGCCTGATCCTTCATCGCCTTCATGTGGTCCAGGCCGATGATGTCCTTGTTACCGGTCGAGGTGATCACGATGTCGGCATCGGCGATCGCCTGCTCGACGGTGACGACGTCGAAACCGTCCATCAGCGCCTGCAGCGCGTTGATCGGGTCGATCTCGGTGACCTGCACGCGCGCGCCCTGGCCGGCCATCGACTCCGCGCAGCCCTTGCCCACATCGCCGTAACCGCAGATCAGCACCTTCTTACCGCCGATCAGCACATCGGTGCCGCGGTTGATGCCGTCGATCAGCGAATGCCGGGTGCCGTACTTGTTGTCGAACTTGGACTTGGTGACCGAGTCGTTGACGTTGATCGCGGGGAAGGTCAGCTCACCGGCGGCGGCGAACTGGTACAACCGCAACACGCCGGTGGTGGTCTCCTCGGTGACACCCTGCACCGATTCGGCGATCGCGCTCCACTTGCCGGCGTCGGCGGCCAGGCTCGCGCGCAGCAGGTTGAGGAATACCTTGTATTCGGTCGAATGCGACTCGTCCTCGGGCGGGACGACCCCCGCCTTCTCGAACTGGGCGCCGCGCAGCACCAGCATGGTGGCGTCACCGCCGTCGTCGAGGATCATGTTGGCGGGCTCGCCCGGCCAGGTCAGCATCTGCTCGGCCGCCCACCAGTACTCCTCCAGGGTCTCGCCCTTCCAGGCGAAGACCGGGGTGCCCTTGGGCTCGTCGACGGTGCCGTGCGGGCCCACCACGACCGCGGCGGCCGCGTGATCCTGGGTGGAGAAGATGTTGCACGAGGCCCAGCGCACCTGCGCACCCAGTTCGACCAGGGTCTCGATCAGTACCGCGGTCTGGACCGTCATGTGCAGCGAACCGGAGATGCGCGCACCCTTCAGCGGCTGCACCTCCGCGTACTCGCGGCGCAGCGCCATCAGACCGGGCATCTCGTGTTCGGCCAGTCGAATCTCCTTGCGGCCGAACTCGGCCAGCGACAGATCCGCCACCTTGTAGTCGATGCCGTTGCGGACATCGGGAGTCAGGTTCGTCTGAGCGGAAAGTTCTGAGGTCGTCATGCGCCTGGATCAGCCTCTCGGTGGATGTCGGTTCGACAACTCAGGCTAGTCGCTCGCACGCGTTCGGTGTACGCCGACGGGGTGCGGCCGCCGAGCCGGATCGTATTCCGGTCCCGGCCGTGCCGGTGCTCGCCCGGCCGACCGTGCGCACAGCCGACCGCACATCACCGGCGCCAGACGTATCGGACCTGGGGACGCCCGGCGCGGCCGTAGTCCGATCGGCGCTCCACTACGCCGTCGGCCGCCAGCTGCTCCAGATAACGCCATGCCGTCACCCGCGAAACCCCCACGGCGCGGCCGGTTTCGGTCGCCGAGAGCCCGGCCGGCGTCTCGCGCACCGCCCGGGAGATCTCCTGAAGTGTCTGCGGGGCGATACCTTTCGGCGCGGACGCCTTCGGATCGGTGGTACGCAGCGCGCTCAATGCCCGATCGATGTCGTGCTGGGTCAGTGTCGAATCATCGGCCGGCAGCGCGGCCCGGAATTCCAGATAGCGCTCGAGTTTGTCCCGGAAAGCCGCGAATGTGAACGGTTTCAGCAGATACAGCGCTATCCCGTGCGCGACCGCGGCACGCACCATCTCGAGGTCGCGCGCCGAGGTGATGGCGATGACATCGGGTCGCGGGCGCAGCCGGGCCAGGGCGGCGGTCACCTCGAGCCCGCCGATATCGGGCAGTCCCAGATCCATCAGCACGAGATCGATCGGAGTTCCCGCGGCGGCAGCGTGCGTCGCCGTGCGGATGGCGTCGCGGCCGGTGGCGGCCACCCCCACCGGCTCGAATCCCGTCACCCGCGCGACATACGAGTGATGCGCCTCGGCGATGCGCGGTTCGTCCTCCACGATCAGCACCCGAATCGGCTGGCCCGTCATCGCACCGGAATCCTCACCACGACAGCGGATTCGGGACTTCGCTCGGCCCGCAGCGAGCCACCGTATCGGGTCACCAGCCGCCACACCAGCGCCAGGCCGAGGCCGTGATGTTCGGCCTTGGTCGTATATCCCCGCTCCATCGCCCGGGCGAAGGTCTCCTCCGACATTCCCGGGCCGCTGTCGGCGACCCTGACCACCAGCGCCGATGCCTCCGAGCGGACCGTCACCTCGACCCACGCGTCGGGATTCTGCGCCACCGCGTCCACCGCGTTGTCGACGAGGTTCCCGACCAGGGTGACCATTTCCTGCGGGGTCAGCGGGGCGGCGGATTCCAGCGCGGTGTCGTCGGCGACGGTCAGCTCCACTCCGCGCTCGATGGCCCGGTCGACCTTGCCGAGCAGCAGTGCCACCAGTACCGGCTCGTGGACCGCATCGGTCAGGCGGTCGATCAGCGCCTGGGACAGCTGTAGCTCGGCCGTCGCGAAATCGACGGCTCCGGCGACATTGCCCAGTTCGACCATGGTGATCACCGCATGCAACCGGTTGGCCGCCTCGTGCGCCTGTGCGCGCAGCGATTCCGCCAGACCGCGCGCGGAGTCCAACTCACCCATGATGTCGCGCAATTCGGTGTGGTCACGGATGGTGAGAACGGTGCCGAGACGCCGCCCCGCCCAGGAGACGACGTCCTGATTGACCACCAGCACCCGCGCCGCTGTCACGTGCATCTCGTCTCGGATCACGGTCGCGTCGAGGCGCCGCAGCGAGACCGGCAGATCGGCGCGTCGCACCTGGCCGTCCGGGAGTTCGAGCAAGCGTCTGGCCTCGTCGTTGACCACCGCCGCCGCCTCGTCGTCGCGGTCGAACACGATCAGGCCCTCGTGCACGGAGTGCAGCACCGCGTCGTGATGTTCGTAGAGCGTCCGCAGTTCGGCCGGACCCAGTCCCTGGGTCTGGCGCAGCAGCCGGCGGCGCAGCAGCAGTGCGCCCAGGACGGCCAGCAGCAGACCGGCGCCGGCCGCCCCGAGGATCAGCGGCAGCTGCGCACTCACCTGATCGCCGATGCGGGCGCGGGTCACGCCCGCCGAGACCAGCGCGACGACCCGGCCGGTGTCGTCGACGACGGGTGTGACCGCCCGGATCGACGGGCCCAGCGTCCCGGTGTAGGTCTCGGTGAACGTCTCACCGGCCAGCGCCCGATCGATGTTGCCACTGAACGGCTGTCCGATCCGGCTGACATCGGTATGGGTGTACCGGGTGCGGTCGGGGGCCATCACCACGATGAAGTCCACCCCGGTCCGCTGCCGGATCCGTTCGGTCACCGGCTGGAGCACGGCCGTGGGATCCGGCGTCCGCACGGCGGCCGCCGTGGAAGGCGCCTGCGCGAGGGCCACCGCGATGCCAGTGACCCGCCGGGCCGTCGCATCGTCCTGTTCCCGGCGCACCTCCCACACCGCCAGCGCCGATCCGACCGCTATCACCACCACCAGGACCGCCAGCTGCACCACGAAGACCTGGCCGGCCAGGGTCATGCCCCATCCACGTCCGGCGGTCCGGCCTCTCGCCCGCAACGGTCCTCCCGTGAACGAAACGTACGTAATGGTGACCGAGGTCACGGTCACCCCCATCATCACAGTACGAACCCGAGGGACAGATCGGGCAGCACCGGAGGCACATCTCATGAGCGACTCGACACGGACGCACCGTCGCGACCGTACCCATTGGCTCTATCTCGCCGTCATCGTGGCGGTCGCGACGGGCGTACTCGTCGGCTGGCTGGCGCCCGCATTCGGAAAGTCCGTCGGCGAGCTGGGCACCATGTTCGTCAACCTGATCAAGATGATGATCTCCCCGGTCATCTTCTGCACGATCGTGCTGGGTATCGGGTCGGTGCGGGCGGCCGCACGGGTCGGCAAGATCGGCGGCCTGTCGATCGGCTACTTCCTGATCATGTCGACGGTGGCGCTGACGATCGGCCTCGTCGTCGGCAACCTGCTGCAGCCGGGCAGCGGCCTGAACGTCCACGAACACATCGGCGCTGCCGCCGGCTACGTGAAACAGGCCGAAGGCAGCGGTGGCACCTGGCACTTCCTGGAGAGCATCATTCCGACCTCGCTGCTCTCGTCGCTGACCGCCGGCAGCGTGCTGCAGACCCTGTTCGTGGCGCTGCTGGTCGGCTTCGCCGTGCAGGCGATGGGCAAGCAGGGCGAACCGATCCTGCGCGCGGTGGGGCTGGCACAGAAGCTGGTGTTCAAGATCCTGACCATGATCCTGTGGCTGGCACCGCTCGGTGCCTTCGGCGCGATCGCGAACGTGGTGGCGGCGACCGGACTGGATGCGGTGAAGCAGCTTGCGGCACTGATGCTCGCGTTCTATCTGACCTGCCTGGTCTTCGTCTTCGGCGTACTGGGCGTGCTGCTGCGGGTGAGTTCGGGCGTATCGATCTTCAAGCTGGTTCGCTACCTGGCCCGCGAATATCTCCTGATCTTCTCCACCTCGTCCTCGGAGTCCGCGTTGCCGCGGTTGATCGCGAAGATGGAACATCTGGGGGTCGAACGCTCGACGGTGGGCATCGTGGTGCCGACCGGATATTCGTTCAACCTGGACGGCACCGCGATCTACCTGACGATGTCCTCGCTGTTCATCGCCGACGCGATGGGTAAGCCACTGACGCTGGGGCAGCAGATCGGCCTGCTGGTGTTCATGATCGTCGCCTCCAAGGGCGCGGCCGGGGTTACCGGCGCGGGCCTGGCCACCCTGGCCGGCGGGTTGCAGAGCCATCGCCCGGATCTGATCGACGGTGTGGGCCTGATCGTCGGCATCGACCGGTTCATGTCCGAGGCCCGCGCCGTCACCAACTTCTCCGGCAACGCCGTCGCCACCGTCCTGGTGGGAACCTGGACCAAGACCATCGACGATGTGCGCGTGCGCGCCGTGCTCGACCGCGAACTCCCCTTCGACGAGACGACCATGGTCGACGACGAACCCGCCGAAGCACCCGCGACTCCCCCGGAACGGACCGAGCTCGTCCCCGCCTGAGACCCGGTCCTGCCCGAACCCGCTATCCGGCGAGCCGGTAGACGGCCAGGGTGCGCTCCCGCTTGCGCGGCGCGATATTGGCTCTGCCGAGATCGCCCGCGTAGTGGGCGGCGACCCTCGGATCCATCACCCGCCGCCACAGCGGCGGAACGGTGGCCAGCAGGATCATCGTCGCGTAACCCGCCGGAAGTTGCGGAGCCTCCTGGGTGCTGCGCAGGGTCTGATAGCGACGGCCCGGATTCGCGTGGTGGTCGCTGTGGCGCTGCAGATGGAACAGGAAGATGTTGGTGACCAGCCGATCGGAGTTCCAGCTGTCGGCCGGCGAGCAGCGCGCCCAGCGCCCACCGGGCAGGCGACGGCGCAACAACCCGTAGTGCTCGACGTAGTTCACGGTTTCCAGCAGCCCGAATCCGATCACGGCCTGCAGCAGCAGATACGGGAGCATGGCGAAACCGAACACCGCCAGCAGCGCACCGTAGAGCACCACCGTCATCGACCACGCCTGCAGGATGTTGTTGCGCACGTTCCACCAGCCGAGGCCCTTGCGATGCAGCCTTTCGCGTTCCAGCCGGATCGCCGAGCGCAGTCCGCCGAAGATGCTGCGCGGCAGGAACATCCACAGCGATTCGCCCATCCGGGCACTGGCCGGATCGTCCGGGGTGGCCACCCGCGCGTGGTGCCCCTTGTTGTGTTCGACGAAGAAATGCCCGTATCCGGACTGCGCCAGTGCGAGCTTGGCCAGCCACCGCTCCAGCCGTTCCACCCGATGCCCCAGCTCGTGCGCGGCGTTGATGCCGATACCGCTGACGAAACCGAGCGTCGCCGCCAGCCCCAGCTTGTCCACCACGTCGAGTTCGTCACCCGACCACATGTAGGCCGCGATCACCAGTCCGGCCAGCTGGATGGGCAGGAACAGATAGGTGCACCACCGGTAGTAGCGGTCGTGGGAGAGCCGCTCGTAATCCTCGTCGCGCGGGTTCGTGCCGTCCTCGCCGACGAACCAGTCCAGCAGCGGTATCACGATCAGCACGATGATCGGCCCGATCCACCAGAACGCTTCGATGCCGGTCCGGGCGACCAGCTGGGAAGGGAGCAATGCGCAGCCCGGAGCGATCAATCCCAACATCCACAGATGCTTCTTGGGATCAGCCGAACCCGAGCGTTTGCCGACCGTTTGCACTTATTGCCCCACTTGAATGAACCTGGACTCCTGCCAGGTAAATATGTAGCTGCTCCGGGGCCGTTACGCCCGGTTCAAACCCGCAAAGTGGTAACCGTTACACAGGCGGACCCGAAGTCACAGACAGCGGGGGCCGGAACCAGCTGCGCCGCATCGCATCAGCAACCATCGTTTCCGCAGCGAGCGCCCAGGTCAGCACCCATCCAGTCCACTCGATCCGGCCGGCGAGCGCACGCCCGGTTGTCGGCCGGCACCCCAACCGGCCCGGAGACGAATCGTTATCCGTCACAGGGCGATTTCAAGCTACCGGCCGCCGGTCCGGTCCCGCGCGGCGAGAATCGCCTCCACATACGGCGACAGCAACCTGCTCAGCTCCTCCGGCGCGTCGCGGTGCAGTGCGGCGGGGGTCGGGATGTAGCTGATGGCGATGCGCACCAGGGCGTGCGCGAGCACATCCGCCTCCGCCGCCGACGCCCCCACCCAGCTGTTTTCGAATGCCGCGCCCAAACGGCGGGCGGCATGTTCGATGAGCGGCCCGGCGTCGAGGGTGATCAACCGCAGCAGATCCAGCTTGGCCTCACCGACCACCAGTGACTGCACCAGCGGATCGGCCGCACTGTCGAGGATGAAATTTGCCAGGCCTTCGCGGAACGCCGCCCGCGCATCCCCCACGTTGTCCTCGATGGCCGTTCCGACATGGTCGACCAGCTGGTCGGCCAGCCGCAGCGCATACGCCTGCGCCAGCCCCGTCCGGGAGCCGAATTCGTTGTACAGGGTCTGGCGGCTCACCCCCGCCCGCGTCGCGACGTCGCCGAGCGTGATCTTGGCCCAGTCCCGCTCGATCAGCAGTTCCCGCATCGCATCGAGGACCGACGTGCGCAGCAGGGTGCGCGCCGCCTCCTGATACGGGACCCGGGATCCGTTACGCGGCATACCCGCGACGGTGTCACGGGTCGATTCCGCAGTCAAAACGACTCACGAACGTTCGATCTCGACCATGAAGAAGTCGGCCTTGGCCGCGCCGCAGTCCGGACATGTCCAGTCGTCCGGAATGTCCTCCCAGCGCGTTCCCGGGGCGATACCCTCGTCCGGCCAGCCCTGCTCCTCGTCGTATTCGAAGCCGCACTGGATGCACTGGAAAATCCGATAGGGCCGACTCACCCTGCCTCCTGTCATTTGCGGGACACCCGCACCCGGTCGGCAGGGCGAGCCGCTCCGCGATTGTCACTCACCCTGCCTCCTCGAAATCGATCTTCTCCCGCACCCCGCAGTCCGGGCAGCACCAGTCATCCGGCACCGACTCCCACGGCGTGCCCGCCGGAAACCCTTCCCGCGGAGCGCCTTTCGCCTCGTCGTACACGTAATCGCAGACAGGGCAACGAAAAGCCCCCATCATCCCTCCTGTGTCGTGCGGGGCACCCGCACCCGGTCGGCACGACGAGCCGCTGCGCGATTGTCGCTCATCGTGCCTCCTGGTAGCGCGCGAGGACCTTGTCCCGCTTGCTCGGCTGAACATTCGCCAGCGTGAGATCGCCGTCGTAGTGGGCCAGAACGCGCTTGTCCATCACGCGCCGCCACAGCGGCGGGAAGTAGGCGAGCAGGATCATGCTGGCGTAACCGCTCGGCAGATTCGGCGCGCCGTCCCAACTGCGCAGGGTCTGGTAACGGCGGGTCGGGTAGGCGTGGTGATCGCTGTGCCGCTGCAGGTGGTACAGGAAGATGTTGGTGACGAGGTGGTCGCTGTTCCAGCTGTGCCGCGGTGTCGGCCGCTCGTACCGGCCGCGGGCCGTGCGCTGCCGCAGCAGACCGTAGTGCTCCAGATAATTGACCGCCTCCAGCAGGCTGAAGCCGACCACCGCTTGCAGCACCAGATACGGCAGGACCTCGATGCCGAAGCCGGCCACCAGCGCCGCGTAGAGCACCAGCGACATCGCCCACGCGCTGAGCACATCGTTGTGCAGACTCCACGGCCGCTTCCCGAGCCGTTCCAGCCGGGTCCGCTCGAGGCCCCACGCGGAGCGCAGACTGCCCCAGACCGTGCGCGGCCAGAACGCCCAGAACGTCTCGCCCACACGGGAACTCGCGGGGTCCTCCGGCGTGGCCACCCGCACATGATGCCCGCGATTGTGCTCGATGTAGAAGTGGCCGTAGAACGTCTGGGCCAGCGCGATGCGCGACAGCCAGCGTTCCAGATGCACCTTCTTGTGCCCGAGTTCGTGAGCGGTGTTGATCCCGATGCCGCCGACCATTCCGACCGTCAGGGCCAGGCCGATCTTGTCCACGACGGTGAGCCCGCCGTCGATGCCGAGCCAGCTCAGGTTGTCCGCGGTGATCAGGTAGCACGCCATGACCAGCGACGCGTACTGGAACGGCAGGTAGATATAGGTGAGGTAGCGGTAGTACCGGTCGTTCTCCAGATACTCCATGACCTCGTCCGGCGGATTCTCACCGTCGGCCCCGAAGAACAGGTCGGCGGCGGGAATGACCAGATAGATCAGGATCGGACCGAGCCAGAACGGCACCTTCGCGAGGGTATGCCAGCCCAGTTCGTTGAGCCCCCAGATCAGCGGTAGTCCGATGATGAACAGTCCGGTCGGGGCGAACAACCCCCACAACCACATATAGCGCTTGCGGTCACGCCATCCCGAGTCGAGCAGGCCGTCGGTGGTTCCGGCTTCGGTCGACATCGTCGTCTCCATTCGATACAGCTGCCACATCTACTGTGATGTGGGTAACCATTACCGTGGACAATATGCCGATGCCTGTCGGGTGTCTATACATTCTTGCCGATTTGTAAACGCGTTGTGACCGCGCGACGGCCGGGCGGGACGGATTCCGCTCGGCGACCCGTCCCGCCGGTGAAAGCCGGATCAGCGCAACAGCACATCCGAATCGGCGGGCAGCGCGTCGACCGGCCACCACCGCAGATCCGTCGACTCCGCACTGCGCACCGGCAACGCGCCGCGCGGAGCGCGGATCTTGAACAGCAGATCCAGATGGCGGGTCGGCACCCCCAGCGAGCAGGTGATCGGATGGGCCTGCGCGCCGTACAGGCCGGGTTCGACCTCCAGCCCGGCGATCCCGGACTCCTCGGTCGCCTCCCGCAACGCGGCGTCGACGACGGTCTCGTCCCCCGGCTCGCAGTGACCGCCCAGCTGGATCCACCGGCCGACCCGCGGGTGCAGCGTCAACAGCACCTCGCGCTCGTCGTGGGAGAACACCACCGCCGACGCGGTGATGTGGCCGGGTGCGTGTTCGCGCAGACACCCGCGCGGCGCCGACCCCAGGAACGCCAGCATCGCCTCGCGTACCGACTGTTCCGGATGCGTTGCGGGCTTCCAGTTTTCGAGCAGCTCGGTGGCCGAGGCGTGCAGCGAGTCGGTACTCACAACTCGACCAGACCCGTTCCCGCCTCGCGCGGCGGGCGCGGCGAAAGCTCCTCCTCGGGATAGCCGATGGCTATGGCGCCCAACGGATTCCAGTCCGGCGCCAGCCCCAGCACCTCACGCGTCACCTCGGGCGCGAAGATGGTCGAGCCGATCCAGCAGCTGCCGACGCCCCGCGTGGCCAGCCCGACCAGCAGTCCCTGCACAGCCGCGCCCACCGCGACGGTGAACATGGTCGATTCGGCGGCACGGCGACGCTCGTCCGGATAGTCGTGCGCGCCGTCGGGGACACAGAACGGGATGATCACCTCGGGGGCGTCGAACAGGATCCGGCCGCGCGCGACCCGGCGTTCCACCCGCTCGGGATCGAGACCGTCGCCACCGAGATCTGTGCGCCATTGCGCCGCCATCGAATTCAGCAGTCGCGCGCGCAGCTCCGGCTGCCGCACCCAGACGAAGCGAACCGGCCGGGTGTGATGCGGCGCCGGCGCGGTGAGCGCGTCGCCGACCGCGGCCCGGATCACCTCGGGATCGACCGGAGTATCGGCGAAGGTCCGCACCGAGCGGCGCAGCAGCAGCGCTTCCCGGTGGCCACGCTCGATCGCCTCGGCGGTGCCGAGCCAGAACAGATCCTCCTCGCCGCCGCGCAGCAGATCCTTGGCGGTGGATCCGTCGTCGTGCGGAGTCAGCCCGCGCACGACCGCGACCGGCACCCCGCTCAGCTTGCCCTTCGCGAGATCCGCTGCGGCAGCGAGTTCGTCGGCCACCGCCACCTGGGTGACCTGCAACTCGTTACCCTGCCCGTCGACCGCGCCGGCGTAGTCGTGCACGACGCGCAGGCCGGCGGCGCCGATCGCGGCATCGGTCTGCCCGATGCGCCAGGCGCGACCCATGGTGTCGGTGATCACCACCGCGACGTCGACGCCGAGGCGCTGGGCCAATTCCACCCGCAACGCCTTCGCGCTGGCGTCGGGATCGGTTGGCAGCAGGACCAATTCGCCCTGTTCCACATTCGAGCCGTCCACGCCGGAAGCGGCCTGCACGATGCCGATGTGATTCTCGGTGATGAGGGTGCGACCCTTGCGCGCCAGCACCCGCACCGCCTCGGCATCGACCAGTTTCCGTCGCACCGCGTCGCGCTCGTCCGGATCCCGCGGCGCCTCGACGATGCGTCCCTCGGCCTTGGCGACGATCTTGCTGGTCACCACCAGCACATCACCGTCGGCGAGCCAAGGAGCCTGGGCCGCAATATGTTCCGCGACATCGTCGCCCGGCCGGAATTCCGGCAGCCCCGGCACCGGGATGATCCGGATCTCCCCGCCGGGCGCGTGATCGGTGTTTCGCCCCTGATCGCTCATGCCGGCACTCCCGCGAGATCGAGCGCTGCCCGCACCATGGCGGCGGTGGCGGCCGGGTCGGTCATCAGCAGCGGCACGCTGCGCACCTCCACACCCGGCACGTCGGCCTCGTCGCTCGAGTGGATCAGCCAGCCGTCGAGGATGCCGGTGTCGGACCGGGCGCCGAAGTGCCGTCCGATGGCCTCGGCCGAGGTTTCCACGCCGATCACCTCGAGGCATTCATCGGCCATGCCGCGCAAGGGTTTTCCCCCGATCACGGGCGATAAACCGACGACTTTGGCGGAGGTGGTCCGCAGGGCGCCCCGGATACCCGGCACGGCGAGGATCGCACCGATGCTCACCACGGGGTTCGAGGGTGCCAACAGCACCACATCAGCAGCCTCTATGATTTCCGTCACACCGGGGGCCGGTTTGGCTTGATCCGCCCCGATTGTGACGAATCCATGGGTCTCGACGTTTGCTCGGTACCGCACCCACCACTCCTGGAAATGAATCGCGCGGCGTTCGCCAGGGTTGTCGGGGTCACTGATCACAACATGGGTTTCGCAGCGATCGTCGGTCGCCGGGAGAAGATTCACACCGGGCTGCCAGCGATTGCACAGCGCTTCGGTAACCGCCGAGAGCGGGTATCCCGCGCGCAGCATTTCACTGCGCACCAGATGCGTCGCGATATCGCGATCTCCGAGTCCGAACCAATCCGGTTGCGCGTGGTATTTCGCCAGTTCCTCCTTGGCATGCCAGGTTTCCCCGACGCGACCCCAGCCGCGCTCGGTATCGATACCCCCACCCAGCGTGTACATGCAGGTGTCCAGGTCGGGACAGATGCGTAAACCGTGCATCCAGACGTCGTCGCCGACGTTCACCAGCGCCGTTACATCCGCGTCCGGCAGCAGTTCCCGCACACCTTGTAAGAAGCGCGCGCCGCCGACTCCACCGACCAACACCGCAATGCGCGGTTTACGATCAATCCGCTCGATCTCGGCCGCGATGTCCGCTTGTTCTCCAGTCACATCCGCACAGCCTATGCGGTGCCCGGAAGCGGGTGTTCGAGTGCGTATTTGCTGGTCATTTGCTACTTCGGGGTTACCGAACCGCGCCGAAGGCGGCCTCGGATAGTAACGGAATTGTGTCGGCAGCTTGACCATCGGCGCGTCCGGCGTGTCTAATCACAGACATGTCATTCCGGGTCCGCGCGAGAGCCTTTGGCGCAGACCGCGTTTCGAACGCATGTTCGCATCGGAACGACAAGCTCGGGGATGTCCGCGGGACTACGTCGCGGTGTGGGACCGTCGGTGGGCACGTCCGGTCCGACGGAAAAATCATTCTGCGCTAACACACAGTGAGGAGGCGGAGCGATGGCCGAGGAGCTGGCCCCGTCGGGCATTCCGGGCGGTGTATCGCAAACCGATTCCACAGCATGCGCAGCACCAAGCGACTGCGCTGACAGCCGGAACGACGAACGAGAGGGGGGCAGCACGGTGAACAACGAATCGGGATCGCTCAACAGAACTCCGCAGGGAGGGCAGTGGGCGCGCGCCCAGCGCAAACCCGAACCACCGCAGCTGAGTCTCATCGTCACCGACTTCGATGCGATGTTCGACACCATCGAAGAACAGTGGCAGGAACGGGCGCTGTGCGCCCAAACCGATCCGGAAGCCTTCTTCCCCGAAAAAGGCGGCTCCACAAGGGAAGCCAAACGGATCTGCATGGGCTGCGAGGTCCGCGACGAGTGCCTGGAGTACGCACTCGCGCACGATGAGCGGTTCGGGATCTGGGGCGGCCTGTCCGAACGCGAACGCCGCCGCCTCAAGCGCGGCATCAGCTGAGCTCACCCGCCTCACTCCCCGCCTCTCCGGGAATCTCCTGTTCGCCTCGCTTCGCTTCGGCGGAGCGGGGCGGGCGACGGGAAGTGAGTCGCCCGGCACTCGTCATCTTCATGGCCGCGTGGCACTGGTTCTCGGTTGCCCACCGTTCGTCCATGGTCGCCCGGCGTTCGTTCTCATCGGCGAGCGCGGTGACCGACAGCTCTTGCGCGCCTACTCCCCTGTCGGGTCGATGATCTCCGGATCGACGCCCAGATAGGTGGCTATCTGCTGGACCAGGACTTCGCGGAGTAGGTCCAGGAGGTCTTCCGGGTCGTGGGCACGGAGTTCGAGGGGTTTGCGGAACAGGACCACTCGGGCTCGGGTGGCTACGTTGTGGCGGTCCACTCCGGCCGGAACCAGGCGGGAAAGCGGGACCGGGCCGTCGGCGACCACCTCGTCGGGCCAGGTGACCGAATCCGGGTGCAGCGGGCGGATCTTGGGGACGTCGTCGACCGCGATGTCGAGTTTGGTCAGGCGATCGTGCCAGCGGGCGTCCAGAGGGGCGAACGCCTCCAATACCAGCCGGTCGAACTGCTGGCCACGGGTGCGGCGCGCGGGCGCCGACGGCGGCAGCATCGGTCCGCGCACACCGCGCCCGCGGCGAACCACCGAACGGGTCGTCACCGGCCGCCTCTTCGATCGGGTCATACCTTGCGACAGTAGTCACCGCGCCGAGGGCGCGGCCACGTGCTCTCCCCGGAGCCGGAGCCCCCGCGCGCCCCGAACCGGCCGGGCACCGGCCCGCGTGTCTGTCTGCGACACACGGCGTGGGGGGTTAGTCTGCTGGATGTGATTCCCATGCGTCGTTGCTGCCGCCCAGGCTGCAAGAATCCGGCCGTCGCGACGCTCACGTATGTCTACTCGGACTCCACCGCAGTCGTCGGCCCCCTCGCCACCGTCGCCGAACCGCACTCCTGGGATCTGTGCGAAACCCACGGCTCCCGCATCACCGCCCCCAAGGGCTGGGAACTGGTCCGGCACGAAGGTGGATTCTCCTCCAGCACACCGGACGACGACGACCTGACCGCACTGGCCGAGGCCGTCCGCGAAGCCGGTATGCGCCGGCGCGCGCCGGAACCCGAACAGCGCGGTTACAGCGATTACTCCCCGCCGCCGGCGCGACCCCAGCGGCCCGGCCGCACCGGCCGCCGCGGCCATCTCCGGGTGCTGCCCGATCCCCCGAACTGAGCCCGCACCGCACGCGCCACACGCGCGACCGGCCTGAAGCCCGGCCGGGCCCGCGGCCCTATTAGGGTGTTGGTCATGACAGTCGCCCGGTCTGCCGAGTCCGTTCACGCAGTTGTCAAGGCATACGACGTTCGCGGGGTTGTCGGAGAGCAGATCGACGCGGAATTCGTCCGCGACGTGGGCGCGGCCTTCGCCCGGCTGATGCGCACCGACGCTACCCCCGCCACGCGCATCGTCATCGGTCACGATATGCGCGACTCCTCCCCGGAACTGGCCGCCGCCTTCGCCGACGGCGTCCTCGATCAGGGGCTCGACGTGGTCCACATCGGGCTCGCCTCCACCGACGAGCTCTACTTCGCCTCCGGCCATCTGCAGTCCCCCGGGGCGATGTTCACTGCCAGTCACAACCCCGCCCGCTACAACGGCATCAAGTTGTGCCGGGCCAACGCGCTGCCGGTCGGCCAGGAGACCGGGCTCGCGACCATCGCCGAGGAACTCGTCGACGGCGTACCCGCCGGGCCGGGCACCCGCGGCACCGCCACCGAGCAGAATTTGCTCGAGGCCTACGCCGAATTCCTGCGCGGCCTGGTCGATCTCGGCGCGATCCGGCCGCTGAAGATCGCCGTGGACGCGGGCAACGGCATGGGCGGCTACACGGTCCCGGCCGTGCTGGGCGCGGTGCCGCAACTGACCATCGCCCCGCTCTACTTCGAACTCGACGGATCGTTCCCCAATCACGAGGCGAACCCGCTGGATCCGAAGAACCTGGTCGACCTGCAGAAGTACGTCCGCGAGACCGGCGCCGACATCGGCCTGGCGTTCGACGGTGACGCCGACCGCTGCTTCGTCGTCGACGAGCGCGGCGAACCGGTCTCCCCCTCCGCGATCACCGCGCTGGTCGCGGAGCGCGAACTGGCGAAAGAGCCGGGCGCCACGATCATTCACAATCTGATCACCTCACAGGCCGTACCCGAACTGGTCACCGAACTCGGCGGCACGCCGGTCCGCACCCGCGTCGGCCATTCCTTCATCAAGCAGCAGATGGCCTCGACCGGCGCGATCTTCGGCGGAGAGCACTCCGCGCACTACTACTTCCGCGACTTCTGGGGTGCCGACTCCGGTATGCTGGCCGCTCTGCACGTGCTGGCTGCCCTGGGTGAGAAGGACCGGCCGATGTCGGAGCTCGCGTCCTCGTATGCGACGTACGCGGCCTCCGGGGAGATCAACTCCACAGTGGCGGATGCGCAGGACCGAACCCTGGCGGTGGTCACCGCATTCGAAGGGCGCGCGCAATCGGTGGACCGGCTCGACGGCGTGACCGTGCGGCTGCCCGGACAAGCGTGGTTCAATCTGCGCGCATCCAACACCGAGCCGCTGTTGCGACTCAACGTCGAGGCCCGTTCGCAGGAGGAAGTAGACGCACTCGTAACCGAGATTCTGAGCATCGTGCGCGGCTGACTGGAATAGTGGAATCACAGGGCTTGGATTCGCCCGGGGACAACGACATCCCCCGGCGTGGTGACCCGATTGAGGGGAGGTGGCAACGCCCGATGATCGCAGGGACACCCGTACTCGACCTCGATGACGTCGCCTCGTTGGAGGCCGCTGATTCCGGGGGAATTTTGCGTTCGGCCGCCTCGGGGGGCGCCCAGGTGCGTGCCACAGCGGCCGCCGTCGCCGAAAACGCGCTCATCCGGCTCGACGGGCTGCGGCCGCGAAGTCTGGTGCTGGTCTCCGGCACCGGACGCGCGGCCCGGGCGGCCACTCTGCTGCAGGCCGCGTTCGGCGACCGCGCGGGCCTGCCCATCATCAGCGCCACCACGATTCCGCAGTGGGTCGGTTCGCTGGATGTGGTGGTCGTGGCCGGCGACGACTCGGCCGATCCGCGACTGACCGGCGCCGTCGACCGCGCGCTGCGCCGCGGCGCCGAAGTCGTGGTCGCCGCGCCCGACGAAGGCCCGATGCGGGCCGCGGCCGCCGGACGCGCGGCCATGCTGCCACCGCGGGTCCGGGTGCTGGACCACAACCGGATTCTGCGCTTCGTCGCCGTCGGGATCGCGGTGCTGCAGGCGATCGATCCGACGCATATCGGACCGCTGGTGCCGAACCTCGACGAACTCGCCGACGCGCTCGACGCCGAGGCCCTGCGCGACGGACCGCATCACGAGGTCTTCCACAATCCCGCCAAAACCCTCGCCGCGCGGATGCGGGAACGGCGGCTGGTGCTGACCGGTGATTCCCCCGCCGCAGCGGTCGTGGCCGAGCACGGCGCCGAGGTGCTGTTGCAGACCGCGGGACAGATCGCGGCCGCCGTCGACCTCACCGAGGCCGTGGCCGCGAACGCCCGGCTGATCGAATCCGCCGAGGCGACCGCACCCGGTTACGACCCGCTGTTCCACGACGAGCAGCTGGACGGGCCGGCGCCGGTCGATCGGGCCCGGGTGTTCGTGGTGAGCGCCGACGGCGACCAGGTCGCGGCCCGGCGCCGGCTGGCCGTCTTCGGCGCGGGCGCGGGCATCGTCGACGCCGATCTGGTCAACGTCGACATCGAACTGATGCGAACCGAGGCGAGTGTGCCGCGCGAAGCCGGGGCGAGCGAACCCCAGGCGCCGGCGGCCGGGCGCGGCAGCGAGCTCGAACAACTGGCGGTGCTGGTACTGCGGCTGGAAATGGCCGCCGCGTATCTGCGTCTGCTCGGCGGCCCCCCAGCCACGAGCCGTCCCGCCCACTACGACGGGGGCCACTACTAGTGCACGAACTCGTTGGTGCGTTGCGTTCCTATGCCTGGGGATCTCGCACCGCCCTCGCTCAGCTGTGCGGTCGGGAGGTTCCCTCCCCTCATCCCGAAGCCGAATTGTGGTTCGGCGCCCACCCCGCCGACCCGGCGAAGGTCCTCGCCGACGGCGCCGGCCGCTCGCTGCTGGAACTGCTCGAGGCCGAGCCGAACCGGGAGTTGGGTACGGTCGCGGCGGCATTCGGCGGGCGCCTGCCGTTCCTGCTGAAGATCCTGGCCGCCGAGGAACCGCTCTCACTGCAGGCACATCCCAGCGCAGATCAGGCCCGCTACGGATTCGAACGGGAGAATCACACGCGGGTGCCGCTGGATTCCCCGATGCGCAACTACCGCGACGGCTCCCACAAACCCGAACTGGTGGTGGCACTCGACCGTTTCGAGGCGCTGGCCGGCTTCCGCGATCCGCTGCGCACCGTCGACCTGCTGAACTCGCTGGCCGTGCCGGAACTGGTGCAGTACACCGAACTGCTTGCCGCCCAGCCGGACTCGGGCGGCCTGCGCACGCTGTTCACCACCTGGATCACCCTGCCGCAGGCCATGCTGGCCACACTGCTGCCGAAGGTCCTCGACGGATGTGTGCGCTATCTCAAACAGGTCGACCCACTCGAACCCCCCGGACTGGCCAAGGAATTCGCGGCCGAGGCGCGCACCACGCTGGAACTGGCCGAGGCGTATCCGGGTGATGCCGGGGTCCTGGCCGCCCTGCTGCTGAACCGATTGACCCTCGAACCCGGACAGGGCCTGTTCCTGGCCGCCGGCAGTCTGCACGCCTACCTGCGCGGCATCGGCGTCGAAATCATGGCCAATTCGGACAATGTGCTGCGCGGGGGGCTCACTCCCAAGCATGTCGACGTGCCCGAACTGCTGCGCGTGCTGGATTTCGAACCGCTGCGGGCGCCGATCATCGAACCCGAACCGGTCGATGCGCACTCGTTCCGGTATCCCACGCCCGCACCGGAATTCGCGCTGCGCCGCTTCGAACTGGCCGAGGATGCCGCGGCGGTCGACATCCCGCGCGTCGGACCGGGCATCATGCTGGTGACCGCCGGCACCGTCCTGCTGTCGCAGGCCGGGAGCGAATTGCCGATCGCGGCCGGCAGCGCGGCGTGGATCTCGGCGACCGATACCGATATCCAGGCACGGGCGCTGGGCGGCCCGGCGCAACTGTTCTGCGCGTGTGTGGGCGAGTGAGCGCGCGGCCGCTTTAGTAGATTGATCGAACAAATCGGACATCTACCGGCGAGCGCCGGGGACGGAAGGACCGGGGCTGCACCATGTCTGCTGGTGGCGGAAAGAAGGCGATCTTCGCGGCGTTGAGCGCGAATGCCGGTATCGCGGTGGCGAAATTCGTCGGCGCCGCGATCACCGGTTCCGGCTCGATGCTGGCCGAGGCCGTGCATTCGGTGGCCGACACCGGTAATCAGGGACTGCTGCTGCTCGGGCAGAAACGTGCCGAGCAGGAGGCCGACGATTTGCATCCGTTCGGCTACGGGCGCAACCGCTACTTCTACTCGTTCGTCGTGGCGCTGGTGCTGTTCTCGCTCGGCTCGATGTACGCCATCTACGAGGGTGTGCACAAGATCCAGCATCCGGAGGAACTGACCTCTCCCGCGGTGGCGATCGTGATCCTGGGTATCGCGGCCGCGCTGGAGGGCTACAGCTTCATGACCGCGATGCGGGAGTCCTCGCCGTTGCGCGAGGGGGCGAGCTGGTGGCGGTTCATCCGCAATTCGCGCAGCCCGGAACTCCCGGTGGTGCTGCTCGAGGACACCGGTGCGCTGATCGGCCTGCTGATCGCGCTGGTCGCCGTGGTGCTGACCGTGGTGACCGACAATGCGATCTGGGACGGTATCGGCACCCTCGGCATCGGCGTGCTGCTCGGTGTCATCGCGGTCGTGCTGATCGTGGAGATGAAGAGCCTGCTGATCGGTGAGGGCGCGACGCCCGCGCAGGACGCGGCGATCCGCGCGAATCTGGTCGACGGCGAGCGCATCGACCGGGTCATCCACCTGCGCACCGAATACCTCGGCCCGGAGGAGATGCTCGTCGCGGCGAAGGTGTCGATCGTGCCCGGACTCGAGATCGCCGATATCGCGACCGCGATCGACGACGCCGAAGCCCGGGTGCGGGCCGCCGTCCCCGCCGCCCGGGTCATGTACATCGAACCCGATCTGTACCGCACCCAGCCGGTGTAGGTCCTTCCGGTTCAGCTCGTCGCGCCGAGCAAGACGGCCGGGTCGAGGCGGATGCCGAACCGTTCGCGCAGCGCACGAGTCGCGGCGTGCATGCCGCACATGCCGTGCACTCCGGGCCCCGGCGGGGTCGCCGCGGAGCACAGGTACACACCGGGAAGCGGTGTGGCATAAGGGTTCCAGCGCGGCGTCGGGCGGAAGATCGTCTGCGCCGGCGTCATCGCGCCGGCCGCGATATCGCCGCCGACGTAGTTGGCGTTGTACGCGGGCATGAGTGCGGCCGGGCGCACATGGGTGGCCTGAATCAGGTCACGGAAGCCGGGGGCGAAGCGTTCGAGTTGCGCGACGACTTCGGGACTCACGTCGCGGCCGGATCCGTGGGGTACATGGGCGTAGGCGTAGAGCGTGTGGTTGTCGCCGGGCGCCCGCGACGAATCGACTACACCCGGCTGAATCACCAGGACGTAGGGCCGCTCGGCGTGGCGTCCCGACGCGACGAGACGTTCGACGGCCGTCGCCTCGGCTCGCGTGCCGACGACGTGCACGGTGCCCGCGGCCGCCGGCTCCGGCGCCTGCCACGGCACCGGACCCGAGAGCGCGAAATCCACCTTGCAGGCCGCGCCGCCGAATCGATAGCGCTGCAGCCGGTTTCGATATGCCGTGGGAACCCGCGCGATCCGCAGCAGTTCCGTCGGCGCGGTATCGAGCAGAACCGTTCGCACACCGGCGAATTCGTCCAGGGAATCGACGCGGTGCCCGGTGTGGACGCGTCCGCCGTGCCGCTCCAGATCCGCGATCAGCGCATCGACGATGGCCTGTGAGCCGCCGCGTGGAATGGGCCAGCCACCCACATGGCCGAGGGTGCCCAGCAGCAGCGCCACCCCGGCCGCCGCGAACTGCCGCGGCGGCATGATGGCGTGCGCACTCACCCCGGTGAACAGTGCCGCTGCGCGCTCCTCGCGAAAACGCAGGTCCCACATCGGCGATGCCTGCTCGAGTAGCCGGCGCCCGAAGCGCACGGCGGACAGCGGATCACGAGGGATATGACGCAGGTCCGACATCCCCAGCTCCACCACCGCCTCCCACTGTCGCACCAGCGGGGCGAACAGGCGCCGCCATGTCGCCCCGTCGCGGCCCAGACCCTCGACCGTCCGATCCAGATCCCGCCAGGCCGCCGCGGCCACCCCGCCGTCGAGCGGATGTCCGTAGGAGATCTCGGGAATCGCCAGTTCGACGCCGTGCGCGCCGAGATCGAAGGCGCGGAAGAACGGGGATGCCAGCGCCATCGGATGCGCGCCCGCGCACCCGTCGTGGTGATAGCCGGGCAGGGTGAGCTCGGCGGTACGGCAGCCGCCACCGGCATGATCCGCGGCTTCGAATACCTCCACCTCGAGCCCCGCGCGGGCCAGCAGCACCGCCGCGGCCAGACCGTTGGGTCCGGAGCCGACCACCACCGCATCCGCCATGATCACCACCTTAGGGCGAAAACCAAGGGCTCCACGGCATCCCGGCGCACCGACCGGCTACGGCAGATGGCACGTCAACTGCGAGTGCCCCAGCGCATGAGGACGTGCATGCGTTGTTCCCACAGGTCGGGGCGCAGGCGACCGCTTCGGTCCAATGCCGCCATCCCGTGCAGTGCGCTCCAGAACACTTCGGTGTAGGCCCCGGATTCGTCATCGGGGACGCGCGGGCGGAAGAGTCGCTCGAGTTCCTCGAAGCAGTCGCGCAATGTCTGCGGGGCGTCGGGACCGAAGGGCAGTTCGGTGTCCTGAACGAACATGGCGTCGTAGAGGGCGGGGTTGTCGGCGGCGAAGTGCAGATAGGCCCGGGCGACCGCCTCCATCGCGGCGTCGGGGCCGTCGGCCTGTTCGCGCGCGGCCCGCAGGACATCTCTGAGCAGGGCGATCCCCTCCTCGGCGACAGCCGAGACGATCGCCCGCTTTCCCGAGAAATGGCTGTAGAGCACGGGCTGGCTGTATTCGATGCGTTCGGCGAGCCGGCGCACGGTCACCGCATCCCAGCCGTCGGATTCGGCCAGTTCACGTGCACTGTCGATGATCGCCTGCCGGCGCTGGGCACGTTCGCGTTCCTTGCGTTCCTGAACCGTCATACCGAAATTCTAGCAACGCTAGACAAGTTAGCGATAACCACTTACGATCGACCTGTCGGTTAGCAACGCTAGATTTTGGAGCAAGACAATGACGCGTACTCGCATCGCCACCGCCCTCGTCCTGATCGGCGTCGCCTTCATCCTGTACATCGGCCTCGGCTACGTCCTCGCACCGAATTCCATGGCACCCGGTTTCGGGCTTCCGGCCTGGCCGCAGGGTGAGTCGTCGGCCTTCATGACACTGAAGGGAGTCCGCGATATCAGCTCCGGCGTGGTGCTGCTGGCGCTGCTGCTGACGCGGCAGCGTTTCGCCCTCGGTATCGCGATGCTCGCCGTCGCGGTGACCCCGGTCGGCGACATGCTGACGGTGCTGAACAACCACGGTTCGGTGACCACTGCGCTGAGCGTGCACGGTCTGACCGCAGCTTTGGTCGCGGCCACCGGCGTGCTCCTCGTGCGCGAGCGTTCGGCGGAGTCGTCCCGCGACACCGTCGCAGCGGTGCCGGTCACCGCTGTCTCGCAATAGTCGTAGAGAGTTCTCGGCCGCTACAACGACACAGGCCGCCCGTGCGAGCGCACGGGCGGCCTCGTCGATTCACAGCACGGGCCGATGCACAGCACGGCCGATGCACAGCCCTGGAGCGACGACCGGAACTAGACGTCGGTGGAGAAGCGGATCCCGCCGTCGGGCAGATCCACGCCCGGCCAGATGCGGGCGCCGCGCAGCAGCTCACAGCGGGCCCCGACGCTGGCGCCGTCACCGATCACGGCGTCGCGGACCAGCGCTCGCGGACCGATGCGCGCGCCGAATCCGATGATCGAGCGCTCCACGGTGGCGCCGGCCTCGACCCGGGCACCGTCGAACAGCACCGCACCGTCCAGCCGCGCACCGGCGCCGACCTCGGCGCCGCGGCCCACGACCGTGCCGCCGATCAGCAGCGCACCCGGCGCGACGCCGGCACCGGGATGAACCAGTGATTCGCCGCGCTGCCCCGGCAGCGCCGGAGAAGGCGCGATGCCGCGCACCAGATCGGCGGACCCGCGCACGAAATCCTCGGGCGTACCCATATCGCGCCAATACGAGGCATCGACATGGCCCTGAATGTGGGCGCCCTCGGCCAGCAGCGACGGGAACACCTCGCGCTCGACCGATACCGGACGGCCACTCGGGATCTTCTCGATGTACTCGCGGCGGAAGACGTAGCAGCCGGCGTTGATCTGGTCGGTCGGCGGATCCTGGGTCTTCTCCAGGAACGCCGTGACCCGGCCGGTCTCGTCGGTGGGTACGCAACCGAACGCGCGCGGATCACCGACCCGGACCAGATGCAGGGTCACATCGGCACGGGTCGAGGCGTGCGTATCGAGCACGGCCCCCAGATCGGCGCCGCCGAGGACGTCACCGTTGAAGACCATCACGTTGTCGGCGCGCAGCTTCGGCAGCACGTTGCGGATGCCGCCGCCGGTTCCGAGCGGCTCGGTCTCGGTGACGTATTCGAGGTCGAGGCCGAGCTCGGCTCCGTCGCCGAAATGCTCCTCGAAGACCTCGGCCTTGAACGATGTGCCCAGCACCACATGAGTGATGCCGGCATCGGCGATCCGGGCCAGCAGGTGATGCAGGAACGGTAGACCGGCGACCGGCAGCATCGGTTTCGGCGCCGACAGCGTCAGCGGGCGCAGCCGGGTGCCCTGGCCACCGACCAGGATCACGGCGTCAGTTGCGGTATCCACGCCCGCTCCCTCCCGAATTGTCCGGCATCAGTCTTCCCCTGTTCAGGTTCGGTCCACGCGTTATCGCTGCGCTTCGCGGTCGCGCTCGCGCAGCGCAGATCGAACCGCAAGTTTGCAGCGAATCGCAAGTCCGGCCCGCAACGCCCAGCGCAGCGGGGCCTGCCACCAGTGCGGATGGCGGTCGGCCTGGAAACGATAGGCGGAGGCGTGGTGGGCGGGCAACATGGTCTCCGGATGCCGCCCGGCCGCGTGTCCTTTGGCGTGGGTGACCTCGGCGGTCGGCACGAAGACGTTGTGCCAGCCGGCCTTGCCCATCCGGTCGCCGAAGTCGACATCCTCCATGTACATGAAGTAGCGGGAGTCGAAGCCCTCGATGCTGTCGAACGCGTCACGCCGGACCAGCAGGCACGAACCCGACAGCCAGCCGACCGTGCGCTCGGCGATCTCCTCGTTCTCCTGCCGGTACCGGCGCGTCCACGGGTTACCCGGCCAGACCGTGCCGAGGATCGCGTGGCCGGCGCCGTCGAGCAGGCCGGGCACCCGCCGCGCGGAGGGATAGATGCTGCCGTCCGGCTCGTGGATCAGCGGCCCCAGCGCCCCGGCTCGCGGCCAGCGCCGCGCGGCGGCCAGCAGCTGATCGATGGAATCGGTCCCCCAGCGCACGTCGGGGTTCGCGATGATCACGTATTCGATATCCGGATCGAGCTCGGCGACCGCTCGGTTCACCGCGCCGCCGTAACCGATGTTGCCGCCGGTGCGCAGCAGCGTGACGTGTTCGTTGGACTCCGCGGCCAGCTCGGGAGCACCGTCGGTCGAGCCGTTGTCGGCGAGGATCACCTGCGGCTTCTCCGCGGTGGCGGTCGCGAGGGTGCTGATGAAGTGGTCGAGATGCTCGCCCGGCGAATAGGTTACGGTGACCACCGCCAGCTGAGGGGTACGGTCCGCGGAAGGGGCTGAATCCGAAGCGCTCACGGAAGGCCAGCCTAATGGGTGAGAGGCCGGAGTAGGCACCCGAGCGCAGCCACCCACAGGGCCTTATCAGACTGACGGCCGGCACCGGTGCTCACGCTCGCCGCCTCGCGCGGCGGCGAGCAGGAAGAATCACGGTTTCGCCCGATCCGACAAGCGTGCCAGCGCGTCGGCGAGCGCCGCGCGCCACTCACGCAGCGGGGTGAGCCCGGCCTCGGCCCACGCTCGATTCGACAGCACCGAGTACGCCGGGCGCCGGGCGGGACTCGGGAAATCGGCGGTGCCGCAGGGCCGCACCCGCTCGGGATCGGCCCCGAGTTCGGCGAACACCGCACGCGCCAGCCCGAAGCGGCTGACCGCACCCGCGTTGCTCGCGTGCAGTACCCCCGGAACCGGCTGTCGCGCAACGAGTTCCAGCAGACCCTGCGCCAGATCGGGCGCGTAGGTGGGCGATCCGATCTGATCGTCGACCACCGATATCGTCTCGCGTTCGGCCTCGAGCCGGCGCATCGTCGCCACGAAGTCGCCGCGGTCACCGGTGTAGACCCAGGCCGTGCGCACGATCGTGGCCTGCGGATACTCTCCGAGCACGGCCTGCTCACCGGCCAGTTTGGTACGGCCGTACACACTTGCCGGTCCGGTCGGGTCGTCCGGCTCGTACGGGTCCGAGGCGGTGCCGTCGAAGACGTAATCGGTCGAGATGTGGATCAGGCGCGCATCGGCCACGCGGCAGGCGGCGGCGAGTACCGCCGGCCCGGTGACGTTGCCCGCATACGCCGCCTCGTGGTCGGACTCGGCGGCGTCGACGGCGGTGTACGCGGCACAGTTGAGCACCACGTCGCCCGGACGCACGACAGCGCGCACCGCCTCGGCGTCGGTGATGTCGAGATCGGCACGCCCCAGGGCGAGTGCCGTGGGCGCCGCCGCGCGCAACGCCCGGCCGAGCTGTCCGCCGGCACCGGTGATCACGAGCCGGGAGTGGGAATCGGGACTCACCCGGCAAGTCTGGCACGCCACGCCAACAGCGGTTCAGCGGTGCGGGCCCACTGGTTGGATAGCCTCGAATCCGGGAACTCCCCGGTACGCCACCGGTATCGGAGGCGGTGGGCTACGCGGGCAGATTCTCGAACGGGGGTCGATCGAGCGTGGAAAAGGAATACGGAGTGCCGCAGAACAGACGTGCGTCGTCGCCGCCCCGCGGCGCCGGAGCACCACTGCCCGGCGGCCGCATCCCGCGAGCTCGCGGCGTTCGCCCGAGGCCGGATCCCGGGGTGAATCGTCCCGGACGGCTGCTCGCCGTAGCCGCCGCGGCCGTGGTGTTCATCGTCACCGGCTTCGGCTGGCACAGTGTGGATTCCTTGATCTCCGGTATCGAGCGGATCGGCAATCTCGGCCTGGGCGGCGGCCACGACGGTGCGGTCGACATCCTGATGGTCGGCATCGACAGCCGCACCGACGCACACGGCAATCCGCTCAGCGACCAGGAACGGGCGATGCTGCACGCCGGCGACGAGGTCGGCACCAACACCGACACCATCGTGCTGGTCCGGGTGCCCAACGACGGCCGTTCGGCGACCGCGATCTCGATTCCGCGCGACTCCTACGTCGACATCCCCGGCATCGGCAAGGGCAAGATCAACTCCGCCTACGGCGCGACCAAGGAGAACGCCCGGCAGAAATACGCGTCGCAGGGCCTGTCCGACTCCCAGATCGAGCAGAAGTCCACCCAGGCCGGCCGGCAGGCGCTGATCAAGTCGGTCGCCAACCTCACCGGGATCACCGTCGACCACTACGCCGAGGTCGGGCTGCTCGGATTCGTGCTGCTCACCAATGCCGTCGGCGGGGTCGACGTATGCCTGAACAATGCGGTGGACGAACCGCTCTCGGGCGCGGATTTCCCAGCCGGACAGCAACGCCTGAACGGGGCGCAGGCACTGAGTTTCGTACGTCAGCGCCACGATCTGCCCCGCGGCGACCTGGATCGGATCGTGCGTCAGCAGGTGTTCATGGCCTCGCTGGTGAACAAGGCGCTCAACGCGCGCATCCTCGCCAATCCCGCGAAGTTGCGCGAACTCAGCGATGCCGTCGGCCGCACGATCGTGCTCGACGAGGACTGGGACGTGGTGGCCTTCATGCATCAGCTGCAGGATCTGTCCGGCGGGAAGGTGAATTTCGAGACCATTCCGGTGCAGGACCTCGACGGGACGACCGCCGACGGCGAATCCGTGGTGAAGGTCGATCCGAAATCGGTGAAATCCTTCGTCGCGGCGGCGGTCGGCGCCACCACCGACGAGCACGACGACGACCGGACGGTGGCGCCGAGTTCGGTCACCACCGACGTCTACAACGCCGGCAGTACCGGTGGTTTGGCCGGTCAGGTGGCGCAGGCCTTGACCGGCAAGGGTTTCCACACCGGAACCGTCGAGAACTGGCCGGGTTCGCCGGTGCGCAGCAGCCGGGTGCTCGCCGCCTCCGGCTCCGATCCGAAGGCGAAGGCGGTCGCCGAGGCGCTCGGCGGCCTGACCGTGGTCGCCGCACCGGATGTGCCGGAGGGCGCGGTGCGCGTGGTGCTCGCCGATGACTACTCTGGTCCGGGCTCGGCGGCCGGCAGTCTGTTCGATATGTCCGGAACCTCGCCGGCCTCGGGCACCGCGACACCGGTGCCGCCCGCGCCTCCCATCGACGCCGGCCAGAACGGACCGAAATGCGTGAACTGAACGACACTCTCACCGATGCCCTGCTCGGCCCGATCCTCGCCCGCGAGCCCGCGGCGCCCCGGATCACCCACTACGACGACAGCACCGGTGCCCGCATCGAACTGTCCGGGCTGACGCTGGCGAACTGGGCGGCCAAGACCGCCAATATGATTCGCGACGAATTCGGCCTCGCTCCGGGCGCACGGGTGTCGGTGCTGCTGCCCGCGCACTGGCAGACCGCCGCGGTCCTGCTCGGCTGCTGGTGGGCGGGCACGGAGGTGGTGCTGCGGCCGGACGCCGACGCCGAGCTCGCGCTGGTCTCGGCCGCGCGCATCGACGAGGCCGGTGATATCGCCGAGGTGGCCGCGCTGTCGCTGGATCCGATGGGCATGCCCGTCGCCGATCTGCCGGTCGGCATCACCGATTACGCCACGTCGGTGCGGGCGCACGGCGATCAATTCCACCCGTCGGGCGCGGGCGCCGCCCTCGACGGCGCCACCGTCGCCGAGACCGTGGCCGCGGCCCGGGCCTCGGCCGAACAGCAGGGGTTCACCGCGAGCGACCGGGTGCTGTCCACCACCGACTGGGACACCACCGCCCACCTGATCGACGGACTGCTCGCGGTGTACGCGGCCGGGGCCTCGCTGGTGCAGGTGACCGCCCCGGATCCGGCTCGGCTCGAGCACCGGATCGAGACCGAGCGCGTCACCACTCGCCGGTCCTGATCTCCTACCCGGGTAGGGCACGGCGATCCACCCGCAGGCCGTTTTCGGCTCGCCCGCTACTCCGTAGTGTGGGGGTCAGCGAACCGGACGACGAACGGGGATGGCGATGAAGCCGCAGTACTGGTTTCGGTGGTTGGTGGTGCAGGGCACGCCGCGGCTGGTCTTGAAGACCTACGCCCGGCGCGGCGAAACCGTGGCACAACTGATGTCCAGCCCCGAGGCGGTCGATGATCCGATACCACTGCTGGAATCCTTGCGCGCACAGGGACGGCTGGTGCACTCCCCCCTCGGCTGGGCGACCACCGACTACGAGGTGGTGCGGACCGTGCTGCGCGACACCACCTTCAAGGTCGCGGCGGCCGAGGGTTTCGTGCCCGGACCGCTGCGGCCGCTGATGGATCTGGCGCCGCTGCCGCCCAATCCGGTGCAGCCGCCGTCGATGCTGGTGATCGATCCGCCCGACCACACCCGGATGCGTAAACCGGTGGCCTCGGCATTCACTCCGCGCGCGATCGCCCGGCTGCGCGACCGCGTCGAATCGGTGACAACGGAACTGCTCGATGCCCTGCCCTCCGGCGGTTCGGCGGATCTCGTCGCCGATTTCGCCTCCCAGGTGCCGATCGCGATCATCTCCGAAATGCTGGGTTTCCCCGACGCCGACCGCGACCGCTTCCTGGCGTGGGGCGACGCCGTCTCGCCGATGCTCGATATCGGCATCAGCTGGCCAACCACCCGCGACGCCTCGGCGGCCATTCTGGAGATGGACCACTATCTCGACGAGCACATCGCGCGGCTGCGGCGCGAACCGGGCGAGGACATCCTGTCCGGCCTGGTGAGTTCCGGCACGCTGGACAACACCGAGTTGAAGGCCTCCGCCACGCTGCTGATGGGCGCCGGATTCGAGACCACGGTCAATTTGATCAGCAACGGCGTCGTGCAGCTGGTGAACCATCGCGATCAGCTGGACCTGCTGCGCGAGGATCCGCAGCTGTGGCCCAACGCGATCGAGGAGATTCTGCGTTTCGACGCCCCGGTGCAGAACACCGGCCGCATTGCCGGGCGCGATGCGGAACTGGGCGGGGTCACCGTGCACCGGGGCAGCACGGTGGTGCTGTCGCTGTCGGGCGCCAACCGCGACCCGAAGGTGTTCGACGAACCGCACCGCTTCGACGTCACCCGCGCCAACGCCAAGGATCACCTGACGTTCTCCAGCGGCATCCACGCCTGCCTGGGCGCGAGCCTGGCCCGGATGGAGGGCACGTACGCGCTGCGGTCGCTGTTCGAGCGTTTCCCGAATCTCGTGCTGGCCGGTCGCCCGCAGCGCCGGCCGCTGTTCACCCTGCACGGCTACAGCCGGTTGCCGGTGCTGCTCGGTCAGCGCGCCGAACAGCCCAGCAGCGTCTGAGCCGGCTCAGCTGAAGCCGACCGCTTGGTCGCCCCAGGCGGTGTGCAGATCGTGATCGGGATCGTCGAGGACTCGATCCGCGGCGTCGACGACCAGTGTCGTGCGGGTGGATTCGCGGTAGGGCGGCCAATGCTTCGAGCCGTCCAGCGCGGCCGGCACTCCGTGCTCGGCGAAGGCCAGCCAGCGCCGCATCATCCGGCCCGAGACCTCGCTCGCGACCTTGCGACCACCCAGCCAGAAGGTCGGGTCGTGGTCGAAGGAGCCGAAATTGCCGAAGATGTACGGCAATTCGGTGGCGTGTCCGGCGCCTACACGCGCCGCCTTCAGCATCGGCGTGGCCTGATCGAAGCGATACATCCAGGTGCGGCTGTGCCGGGAATGCGCATCGGCGACCCAGTGCGCCGGCATCCGGAACGCCGCATCGGTCGACATCGCCAGCGCGCCGCGAGTCTTGGTCAGATCCGGGTAGGCGGAGGTGATTTCGGCGATGCGCTCGTGCGACATCCCGGGGTGTTCCCCCGCGACGGCATTGAGCATCGCGTTCACCGCATCCGGTGTCACCGGCATGATCGGCGAGCGGAACAGCCGGAACAGCGACGCCTCGTCCTTGTTGGTGCCGATGATCAGCGGTACGCGATGCGAGCGGCCCTGCTGGAAGCGGTCGGTCGGATAGGTGGGCAGCAGATCACCGTCCACCACCGGCGCCGCGGCCAGGCGCCCCGGCGACTGCAGCGGCACCTCGTCCAGCAGGATTCCGGCCGCGTCCACGATCCGTTCGACGGGGCATTCCAGCAGTTCCCCGGCACGTTCGGGCGGCAGATCCATCAGCTCCAGGAAGCGGCTCGCCACCCCGGCGGCCCGGTCGGGGCCGAAGACCGTCGTGGCCGGGGGGCTCTGCGCGATGGCGCGGTGGAACAGGCCCGCGGCCCGCGGCGAGGTCAGCAGCGCGGTCACGCATCCGGCGCCGGAGGATTCGCCGAAGACGGTGACGTTGCCCGGATCGCCGCCGAAGGCGGCGGCATTGTCGCGCACCCATTCCAGCGCCGCTATCTGATCGTGCAGGCCGAGGTTGGCGACGAACCCGTCGCCCAGCGAGGACAGATCGAGGAAGCCGAGTGCGCCGAGCCGATAGTTCACCGCGACGATCACCACGTCGCCCATCTCGACCATCCGGCGGCCGTCGTAGATCGCCTGGGCCGCCGTGCCCAGACAGTAGGCGCCGCCGTGCAGCCACACCATCACCGGACGCGGCTGCACCGGCTCGGCGGCCGGCACCCACACGGTGACCCACAGGCAGTCCTCGCCCATGCGCAGCCCCGAGTCGACGGGCACCATATCGCCCATGGTCTGCGGCGCGATCTCGCCGAATTCGGTGCAGTCACGCACTCCCGACCAGGGTTCGGGCGGTTCCGGCCGGGCGAACCGCTTCGGTCCCGCCGGTGCCGCGGCATAGGGAATGCTGCGCCACACGTGAACCGATCCCGTACGGAATCCGCGTACCGCACCGCTGGTCGTGTGGGCGACAGGTCCGGCAGTGTCCTCGACCGGGGTCGCCTCGAAGAATTGAGTGCTCATCTCGCACCTCCTCGTACTCCCTGTAACCGAGAGTACGTCCGAGATCATTCGTACCGCGTCAGCCTCGATCGATGTGGCCGAGGTCGCGGGCGGGATCGATGCGGTCGCGCACGCGCTGTTTCAGCCCGGCGACATCCGGGAAGCCGCCGTCGGCTTTGCGCTCCCAGATCTGCTCACCGTCCACGGTGATCCGGAACACTCCACCGGTTCCGGGAATCAGTGCCACCTCGTCGAGGTCGGTGCCGAAGGTGTTCAGCAACTCCTGGGCCATCCATCCGGCCCGCAGTAACCACCGGCATTGCGTGCAGTATTCGATCGCGATTCGTGCCATGCGGTGACCCTAATGAGGGTCCGGATTCCCGGTAGCCACCGCGCGGCTGTCCACGTTTACGGCAACTCCTTCGCTATCTGCATTAATCGGAAATGTATTGCCGAAATAATAATGGGAGAGCACGGGAAACTCTTTACGAGCCGGTTACGATTCGATATCTCCATCGACGTAGACCCAGCGGCCGTCTATACGAGCAAACCTGCTGCACTCGGAGAGCACACCCCGCCGGCCGTCGTATCGGTATGTGGCGCGGAATTCGACCACTCCGGTGTCGTCGAAGAGGCCGCCCGCCTCCGTAGCGAAGACCTGCAGCGACACCCAGCGCTGCGCCGGATCCAGGGCCAGCCGTCGCGGCCTGGTTCGCGGATGCCAGGTCCGCAGCAGGTAGTCGCGATCGCCGACGGCGAAGGCGGTGTAGCGCGAACGCATCAGCGCCTCGGCGGTCGGCGCCGGGCGGGTGTCGTCCAGGCGCGGGCCGCAGCACTGCCCGAACTGTTCGCCGCTGCCGCACGGACAGCGGTCGGTGTCGTCCGGACGCTCGGGAAAGGTATCGGCCATCGGACGATTATCGCCGCCCGATATCACCTGTTCCGGCGGCGGCCGAAGACGGCGGGTACATCCGCGCGGCCGATGCGGTCGAGTTCCTCGGCCAGCCGGGCGGTCTCGTCGTACCAGTCACGCAGTTCGTGCAGGGTCGGCGCGGGTTCGGAGTCGAGGTGATGTCCGGCCCGCGACAGCGTCGCCCACAATCCGGCGACCCGGCCCGACAGTTCGGGGCCGGCGCAGCTGTCCAGCGCCAGCAGCTGGGCGCGCATACTGCACCGGGCCAGCGGTGGCGACACTCGCGCCCACAGCCGGTCCACCGACTGTTCCAGCGCGATCCGCAGGATCCACACCGTCGCCCGCGACCACAGGCCGCCCGCATCGGTGACCGTGCCGTCGAGTAGTTCCGCGGCCGCCGCCAAGCGCTGGGCCACGGTCGGGCTCACGGATTCAGCCATGTCACGAATCTCTTCGTCCCCGAGATCAAATCGCCCGAGCGACGCTGGATGCGGATATGGGCTCCGGCCGTGGCATCGCGCACCACCGCGCGCGCCCACGGCGCCTCCCGGTCGAGATAGTCGTTGAGATCGTCGACCCGGTCGGGCACACCGAAGACGGCCAGGGCGACCGTCTCCCAGGTAGTCCGGGCCCGATCGACGCGGCGCTGGACCTCGCGGTGGTCGACGCCGGCGGCCAGCAGTTCTCGCCGCGCGCGGGCCAACGCGGCCGCCTCGATCGCGGATCGGCAGCAGGTGATGACCAGTTCGTTCGCGATGGGCTTGGGCAACTGCCTGGTGCGCAGCAGGGCCCGCGCGTCGCCGAGATAGCGCTGCACCGGATCCTCGACCGCGCGCACCTCCACTCGCGAGTGTTCGCGCCGCTGCACGTCGAGAACCGTTGCGTCCAAACGTAACCGGCGCACCGCCTCGGCCAGCCGCTCGTCGTGGGTGAACACGATGACCTGGCGTCCGCTGCGCGCCACCGCGGCCAGCACGCGGGCGAGTCCGTCGACCTTCGCCGGATCCATCGCCTGCACCGGGTCGTCGATCATGACGAATCCGAACGGACTTTCGGCCACCGTGGCCCGCGGCAGGAACAGGGCCAGGCCCAGCGCATGCAATTCGCCCTGGCTCATCACTCCGAGAGCGGCGGCTCCGGAGTCGTCCACGGTGACGTCGAGCAGCACCTTGCGACTGGCTCCGGCGTTGCCCTGCAGGCGAATCGCGCCGAGATCCACATTGCTGCGCTGGCGCAACCCGCCCCAGATCCGGCGGGCGTGTTCGGCCAGCGGGGCGAGCCGTTCGTCGCGCAGGCCGGCGGCGGCCGACTTCAGCCAGTCCTCGGCGCGGCGGACGGTACGCAGTTCGGCATCGGCCGAGGCCACCAGCCGCGCCTCGTGCAGCCAGGTGGCGATGCGCGGGACCAGCGGCGTCCAGACCGCATCGATGCGATCGAGTTCCTTGTGCACGGCCCGCTGCAGCACCTCCAGCCGCACCGCGAGGTCGGCGTGCGCGCCGCGCATCCGGGCCGCCAGCGTGGCGCCCGCTTCGACCTCCAGCAGAGCGGACCAGGATGACCAGGCGCGACGAGCGTCCACAGGATCGATATTCGGCGCGGCGATGGTCGATTCCAGTTCCGGCGGCACCGGTTCGATCAGCGCACGGGCCGCGGCGATCGCCTCGCCCAGCGCGCCCCGGGCGGCGGTCAGGACGGCGGCGCGCCGCTCGACGGCCTCGATCCGGGCTGTCGCCTCGCGCCGCCACCGCGCGTCGAGCCGGCCGTGGCCGCAGACCGGGCAGGGGCATTCGCCGTCCTCGGCGTGTTCGCGGGCGCCACGCAGCAGGTCGACCACCCGGAGTTCGGCCTCCAGATCGCCGGTCGCCAGGTCCAGCAGCTCCGCGGTGGCCCCCTCGACCGCCTCGGCGGCCGCCTCGACCTGGGCCGGAGCCGGAATGCGCAGCCGTGCCACGGCCTGCAGTGCCGCGACACCGCCGGGGTCGTGGCGGGCGCCGGCGAGTTCGTGGGCAATCGCGGACAGATCCGGCGCGGGCGCGCGCAACATCTCGGCGACGCGCTCGGCGCGCTCGTCGGCGACGGTGATCAGTTCGTCCAGCAAAGCCTGCCGGCCGTCCCGGGACTGTTTCGCGGCGCGTTCCAATTCGATTCGGCGCGTGCGGGTCCGGTCCAAGGCGGCACTGATGTCGTCGAGCCCGAGCAGCCGATGCAGCGCGTCGAACAGATCGCTCGGACGGCCGTCGACCACCGCGCCGAGTTCGCTGTAGGACAAAAACGGCCGATACAGCTCGAGGGCGCGGGCCCAGTCCTGTGGGCGGAATCGGTCGCTGTCGCTGCCGTTTTCGCGCTGCGTCCAGCTGCCTTCGGACAGTTCGTCGCCGCCGGCCCACGTGCGCTCGATCGTGAACGGGCCGCGTTCCTGCGCGACCAGATCGATCGCGATCCGGGGATCCTGCTCGCAGTGCATATTCCGCCAGCCGTCGCGCCAGACCGCGGATCTGCCCTCCCAGCGCCGGTTGACGCCGGTGAGTGCGAGTTCCGCGGCCTCGGCGAAACTCGACTTACCCGACCCGTTGCGGCCGACCACCAGCGTCAGACCGGGGCCGGGCGCGATGCGCAGTACCGCCTCGCGACCGATTCCGCGGAAGCCGCGGACGCGGATGGCACGCAGGAATACTCCGGATCGCGGCCCGGCGCCGCCCGCCTCGGCGGACTCCCCCAGCGCCTCCAGCACCGTCTGCGCTACCTCGGGGCTCACCGACGAATCCGTCTGCAGCCGAGCCGAAACCAGGTCGCGCAGCCGCGGCGCGACCTCCCCCTGCTCTTGCCCCACTGCCCCTCCCGGCCCTCGCACACGACTCGTCGTGGCGAACGCTACCGGAGAACCGGCCCGGGCGGGACGCATGGCCATCGAACGGTCGAACCGCCCGATGTCCACCCCTCGGCCGTCCCGGCCGGGCAGTTCCACGGGTTACACCCCTGACGGGTGGCTCGGTTCAACCGAACAGATCAGAATGCCAGAGATCACGATCATTCACAACAGCGCTTGATCCTGCAATCACATTCCGCGCCACGGCAATTCGTCTCGCAATCGATGAGCGAACCCGGTGACGGCCGGCCGGACGGCGGCGTCGACGGCCGGGCGCGCGATGTTGTCGGTGGGCTCGGGTACAAATCCGTGGGTACCGAACGAACGGGGGAACACGTGACGACCTCTCCGGCCGCGACCTACGCCGTCACCGCCGACAATGTGCTGGCCCTGGCGCCCGACGCCGCATCGGTGAGCGCCGCCCGCAAGCTCACCGCCGCATGGCTGGGCACCGGCGTCCACGGCAGCTCGCTGTGGGGGCAGTGCAAGGGCAGTGGCGCCACGCCGTATCAGACGATCGTCGACCTGTCGGGGCCCGCCTATCGCTGCTCGTGCCCCAGCCGGAAATTTCCCTGCAAACATGCGCTGTCGCTGTTACTGCTCTGGTCGCAGGGCACGGTCGCGGCGTCCGACGCACCCGCCGACTTCGCGGCCGAGTGGTTGGCGGGCCGGGCCGCACGGGCCGCGAAACCGGCCGAGCCGGCCACGCGCGGCACCAAACAGTCGACGCTCGACCAGCGGCGGGCGCGAGTGACCACCGGACTCGACGATCTCGACGTCTGGCTCGGCGACCAGATCCGCACCGGCCTGGCCCAGGCCGACCATTCCGCGGCGGCCCTGGAGGCGGTGGCCGCCCGGATGGTGGATTCGCAGGCGCCGGGGGTGGCGGCAGCATTGCGGCAACTGCCGCGCCGCACCCTGGGCGTCGAACAGTGGCCGGCGATTCTGCTCAGCGAATACGCCCGGTTGCATCTGCTGATCGGCGCACACCGGCGGCTCGACGACCTGCCGCCGGCGCTGGCTGCCGGGGTACGCGCCCATATCGGCTATCCGGCCAAGGCCGAGGCGGTCCGCGGCGGCGAGCCCGCGATCCGTGACCGGTGGATGGTGCTCGGGGTGCGGATCACCGAGGAGGAACGGGTCTTCACCCGCCGCACTCTGCTGCTCGGCCGGGACACCCAACGCTGGGCACATATCCTCGACCACAGCTTCGGCAGTGCGAGTTTCGCGGGCGAGCTGCCGATTCCCGGCACCATGGTCGAGGCGGACCTGCACTACTACTCGGGGGCGATGCCGCTGCGCGCGGTGTGGGGCGTGCGCCACGGCGAGCCGGAACCGTTCACCACCATCGTCTCGGAGTCCGCGTCCATCGCCGGACAGCTCGACGCTCACGCGCGGGCACTGGGCGCCGATCCGTGGTTGCGTGGGTGGCCGATGCTGCTGGCGGACGTGGTGCCGAGCCCGGGAACCGCCGGCTGGTATCTCGCCGAGCCCGACGGCACGGCGGTGCCCATCGCCGCGACCGCCGAGGTGCCGTGGCAGTTGATCGGACTGTCGGGCGGTCATCCGCTGACGGTGATCGGTGAATGGACCGCGGCCGGATTGGTCCCGGTCTCCGCTCTGGTGGCCGGCGAACTCGTCGGGGTCGAGACCGAATCACTTCTGGGGGTACCGGCCCCCGGCACCGCCGTCCCGGCCTCGTCGGAGCCGATCGTGCCGGTTGCGCTGCTGGGTACCGCCCGCCGCACCCTCGATCCCGGCGGACTGGCCGAGGCGGTGACTTCGGCCGCGCGCGCCGACACTCCGGAACATGCCGTGCTGGGGGCTGTGGCGCTCCAGGAGCTGTATCACCGCGGCGGGGTGCCACCGGCCCGAGCCGAGTTGCCGGTCCCTGCCGCCGACGACGATCGCGCCCCATTGCTGCGGGCAGCGGCACAGCGGCTGCACCACCTGCTGGCCGACGGCTCACCGATGCTCGCCGAATGGTTCGAGGCCGCGCTGCCCGGCGACCGGCGGGCACCCGACGCACTCTGCGCCACACTCCTCGAGGCAGCAAGAAGCCAAGCCGCCCTGCGGGTTCCGCTGATGCGCCTGGCGGGCGCTCGGGGGCGGTGGCTGGCGGCGCTGCATCCACGCTGGCGACCGCTGCTGCGGACCGGTGACGACGATCCCCAGGTGTGGACGCACGGCCGGCCTGCCGAACGCCGAAGTTGGCTGGAAGCCCTGCGCGCCCGCGACGCCGCGGCCGCCCGGCAGGCCCTCGCCGAAACCTGGAGCCGGGAGCCGGCGCGCGGCCGGGCCGAACTGCTGGCGGTGCTGGCCGCAGGAGTCGGGCCCGAGGACGAGCCACTGCTCGAATCGGCGCTCGACGACGCGCGGCCCGACGTTCGCCGCACGGCCGCCGATCTCCTTGCCCACCTGCCTGATTCGGCCTTCGCGGAACGGATGCGCGAGCGCGCCGGCCGGTGGCTGACCGTCCGGTCCGGCCGGCTCGAGGCGCATCTGCCGCACGACCTCGACGACGCGGCTCGCCGCGACGGACTCGCCGACCGGCTCGACCCGGTGGCCTACCGCCGCGACGGCGGGGCGGACGTGGATGCCGAACGGCTGCGCCGCCTGATCGCCGCCACCCCGCTGCGACATTGGGAGCAGCTGTGCGGATCCGCGGAGGCCGCCACGGCGCTGGGGCTGCCCGACGACATCCTCGGGCCGGTCGCCGCGGGATGGGCGGAAGCGACTCTGGCACAGGGCGATTCCCGCTGGGCGATTCCGCTGTTCGAGGTGCTGACCACCACGCCCACCCTGGGTGCGGATCCGCGGCTGCGACAGCGGTTGTTCGCGCTGCTGCCGATCGAGCGGCGGGTGCGGTACCTGTGCGGCCTGGACAGCAGTTGGCTGGCCGAACTCGAACTGCTCGTCTCGGCGCTTCCGCGGCCGTGGCCGCAGCCGCTGGCCGAACACCTGGTCCGGCTGCTGCTCGATCGCGCCCATCTGGCCGCCGCCCGTCCCGGCGCGGCCGGGCTGTCCCCCGCCTCCTATCGCACGCTGCTGCGCAGTGCCGCGATCAACTTCCCGGTCCGCGCGGTCGCGGCGGTGACCGTCGCCGCCCGCCGCTGTACGGACCCCTACTGGCAGAGCGCCTTCGACCGCCTCGCCGACGATCTGACCCAACGCACCCTGATGCTCGAGGAGCTGGCATGACCACCACCCAGAACCCACCCGCCGACCTGCTGCGTCCCCATGCCGAACAGGCCTACGCCGACGAACTCCGAGTCCTCGCCGAGGTCGACGACCGTCCGCGGCCGCCGTCGTGGCGGCTGTCGCCCTGGGCGGTGGTCACCTACCTGTTGGGCGACACCCTGCCCGACGGCACCGTGATCACCCCGAAATACGTCGGGCCGCGCCGCCTGATGGAGGTGGCGGTCGCGACGCTGGCGACCGATCGGGCACTGCTGCTGCTCGGCGTACCGGGCACCGCGAAAACCTGGGTGTCCGAACATCTTTCGGCCGCCATCAGCGGCGCCTCCACCCTGCTGGTGCAGGGAACGTCCGGAACCGCCGAGGAGGCGATCCGGTACGGCTGGAACTATGCGCGCCTGCTCGCGGAAGGGCCGAGCACCGGCGCACTGGTGCCCTCACCGGTCATGACCGCGATGCGCACCGGTGCGATCGCCCGCGTCGAGGAGCTCACCCGCATTCCCTCCGACGTGCAGGACGCCCTGATCACGGTGCTGTCGGAGAAGACGCTGCCGGTGCCCGAACTCGGTATCGAGGTGCAGGCGGCCAAGGGCTTCAACGTCATCGCCACCGCCAACGACCGCGACCGCGGCGTCAACGAACTCTCCTCCGCGCTGCGCCGCCGGTTCAACACCGTGGTGCTGCCGCTGCCCGCGGGCGAGGACGACGAGGTCGCGATCGTGACCCGCCGAGTCGAACAGCTCGGCGCCGCACTGCAATTGCCGCCGATTCCGGCTGCGGCCGAGGAAGTGCGGCGGGTGGTGCGGGTGTTCCGCGAACTGCGTTCCGGCATCACCGAGGACGGCCGGACCAAGTTGAAGTCGCCCTCGGGCACGTTGTCGACGGCAGAGGCGATTTCGGTGCTCACCAACGGCATCGCGCTCGCGGCGCACTTCGGTGACGGGGTGTTGCGCGCGAGCGATGTCGCCGGTGCGGTCCTCGGTGCGGTGATCAAGGACCCGGTCGCCGATGCCGTGGTGTGGACCGAGTACCTCGAGGCCGTCGTCCGCGAACGCCCCGACTGGTCCGATTTCTACCGCGCCTGCCGCGAGGTGCACGGGTGAGCGGCGACGCCGTCGCGCTCGACGAGCCGCAGACCCGGATCTTCGGCATCCGCCACCACGGTCCCGGGTCGGCGCGCTCGCTGTCCTGGGCGCTGGAACGTTTCCGCCCGGATGCGATCCTCATCGAAGGCCCGGCCGATGCCGACCCGCTGGTCGCCTACGTCGCCGCCGACGGTATGGAACCGCCGGTGGCATTGCTGGCCTACGCTCCGAACGAACCTTCGCGAGCCGCCTTCTGGCCGTTCGCGGTGTTCTCCCCGGAATGGCAGGCGCTGCGGTACGCGTCCGAACACGCTGTCCCCGTGAGCTTCTGCGATCTTCCGGCCACCCACACCCTCGCCCTCGACACCGAGCCGGGTGACAGCGGTGATCCCCTGGCCGCGCTGGCCGCCGCGGGCGGATACGACGACCCGGAGCGGTGGTGGGACGCCGTCATCGAATCGTCGTCGAATCCCACCGGGGACGGCACCGACATCTTCGAGGCCATCACCGAGGCCATGGGCGCACTGCGCGCCGCGGCCGGAGACGG
This sequence comes from Nocardia sp. 852002-51101_SCH5132738, assembly GCF_001665695.1. Lineage (NCBI taxonomy): Bacteria > Bacillati > Actinomycetota > Actinomycetes > Mycobacteriales > Nocardiaceae > Nocardia > Nocardia sp. 852002-51101_SCH5132738. The sequence goes on from NZ_LZML01000004.1 coordinate 113,959, forward strand.
TCCTGCCCGGGCGGCGTCGGAGACGGATCCCGGAGCCGACCCGCCGCCACCGTCCGACCTCGATCGGCACGCCACACATGCCTTCGACACGAAAGATACTGCGCCACAGCAGGATTCATCCGCGCCCACGGAGCTCCTGCCCGGTGGCATCGACCTGCGCACCTTGCAGCGCGAAGCGTATATGCGGCAGGTCATCCGCCGGACGCTCAAAAGCGGTGCGCGCCGGATCGCGGTGGTCTGCGGGGCGTGGCACGCCCCGGCGCTGGCGGGCAAACTCGGTCCGGCGGCGGCCGATTCCCGCCTGCTCAAGGGTCTGCCGAAGGTGAAGGCCACGCTCACCTGGGTGCCGTGGACCCACTCGCGGCTGGCCGGCTCGTCCGGATACGGCGCGGGCATCACCTCGCCCGGCTGGTACCACCACCTGTTCACGCGGATCGACGACCCGATCGCCCGCTGGTTCACCCGGGTGGCCGGCGCGCTGCGCGCCCGTGACCTGCCGGTTTCCAGTGCGCACATCATCGAGTCGGTGCGACTGGCCGACACTCTGGCCGCGCTGCGTGGTCGTCCCGCGCCGGGGTTGTCCGAGGTCACCGATGCCACGCGGTCGGTGCTCTGCGACGGCGACGAGTCGATGCTGCGGTTCGTCAGCGACGAACTGGTGGTCGGCGAGGCGCTCGGTTCGGTGCCCGAGAGCACGCCGACCGTCCCGCTGGATGCCGACCTGCGCGCGCAGGCGCGCACCCTGCGGCTCAAACAGCAGGCTCTGGCCCAGCAGTTGGACCTCGATCTGCGCAAGGACCGCGATGTGGCCAGGTCACATCTGCTACATCGGCTGCGACTGCTCGGAATCGACTGGGGCACACCCGTCACCGGCGAGGTCCGCAATACCGGCACCTTCCGCGAATCGTGGGCGCTGCGGTGGGAACCGGGCCTGTCGGTCGCGGTCATCGAGGCATCGCGCTGGGGCACAACCATCCGCACCGCGGCCGAGGCGAAGATCCTCGACCGCGCCGGCGCCTCCGACGCCACGGTCGCCGATATCAGCGCGGCCCTGGAGACCGCGCTCCTGGCCGACCTCGGCGGCGCGGTGGACGGGCTGGTCGCTCGCCTGGAGGCGGTGGCCGCGCTGGATCACGACGTCACGCACCTGCTGGCCGCACTGCCCGGACTGATCCGCACCCTGCGCTACGGCGACGTCCGCAGCACCGACCTCGGCGCGCTGGCGCGAGTCGCCGACGGCCTGCTCCTGCGCATCTGCGCCGGGTTGCCCGGCGCCGTCACCGGTCTCGACACCGATGCCGCCACCGAACTGCGCGGCCTGATCGACGCCACCCACGTCGCCATCGCGACCCGTGACGATGCGGACGCCACCCGGTCCTGGCTGGCGGCACTGGGCCTGGTGGCCGACCGCGACGATGTGCACGGGGCGCTGGTGGGCCGGGCGGTTCGATTGCTCTGCGATGCGGAAATCATCGCCGACGCCGAGGCCGCGCGTCGGCTGTCGGCGGCCCTGTCGATCGGCCACAGCCCGGCCGAGAAGGCGGCGTGGATCGACGGCTTCCTGGGCGGGCGTGGCCTGCTGCTCGTCCACGACCGAGACCTGTTGCGGCGCATCGACTCCTGGCTGCGCGAGCTGGACGAGGAGCAATTCGTCGCGACCCTGCCGCTGCTGCGGCGCACCTTCGGCGCTTTCGAGGCGGGAGAACGACAGGCCATCGCCCGAGCCGTCCGGGAGGGCACGCCCGCGGCCGCGCCGCAGCGCGACCACTCCGGGCCGGACGCCGCCCGCGGCGTGCTGGCCCTGCACGCGGCGACCGAAATTCTGGCGGGCGCACGATGATTCGAGCCGAGAGGAGCCGACGATGACCCATATCGAATCGGATGAGGTGCAGGCCCGGCGCTGGCGACTGGTCCTCGGCGCTCCCGCCGAGGCGGGGCTGGGCGGGCTCGGTACCGCCGAGGACGCGGCGATGGACCGGGCGCTGTCGGCGCTCTACAACGGCGACGAGCACGCGCCGTCGGACAAGCGCGCCGCCGGCCTGGGTGGTTCGGCGCCGAAGGTCGCCCGCTGGCTGGGCGATATCCGCACCTACTTTCCGTCGACGGTGGTCGAGGTCATGCAACGCGACGCCATCGACCGGCTGCAACTCACGCAACTGCTGCTCGAGCCCGAACTGCTCGAGGCGGTCGAACCCGACGTCCAGCTCGTCGGCACCCTGCTCAGCCTGAACCGCATGATGCCCGAAACCACCCGCGCCACAGCACGAGTCGTGGTCGAGAAGGTGGTGCGCGACATCGAACGCCGGCTCGCCGCGCGCACCGTGGCCGCGGTGTCCGGTGCGCTGAACCGCGCGGCGCGGGTGTCGCGGCCACGGCTGCGCGATATCGACTGGGATCGGACGATTCGCCGCAACCTCGCCCACTATCTGCCCGAACACCGCACGGTGGTGCCGCAGCAACTGGTCGGATACGGGCGCAAGGCGCAGGCTGTTCGGCGGGAGGTGGTGCTCGCGATCGACCAATCGGGGTCCATGGCGGCCAGCGTCGTCTATGCCTCCGTCTTCGGTGCGGTACTCGCCTCCATGCGCTCGCTGAAGACCTCACTGGTGGTCTTCGACACGGCCGTGGTGGATCTCACCGAGCAACTGTCGGATCCGGTGGATGTGCTGTTCGGCACACAGCTCGGCGGCGGAACCGATATCAACCGGGCCATCGCCTACTGCGGGCAACTCGTCACCCGTCCGGCCGACACGCTGTTCGTCCTGATCTCCGACCTGTACGAGGGTGGAATTCGCGACGAGATGTTGCGGCGGATCTCGGCGATGAAGGAGGCGGGCGTCCAGGTCCTGGTACTGCTCGCGCTCTCCGACGAGGGCGCCCCGGCCTACGACCACGACAACGCCGCCGCGCTCGCCGCGCTCGGAGTGCCCGCCTTCGCGTGCACTCCCGACCGCTTTCCCGACCTGCTGTCAGTGGCCCTCGACCGCGGCGACGTGGCGACCTGGGCCCGATCCAACGCGAGCCGCCGATGATCACCCGACCGGCGCCCGTGTCCGGCGCCACCGAAAGGTCTTGCCGGACCGCAACTCTCACCGGCAGCACAGTCGCGCGGCGACTACCTGCTGTTCTCGGCGGGGTACGGCCGATTTCCTCCGTACGGGCCGCGCAGTTCGGCGGGCCGCGCGCCGGCGCGGAAATCGACGCGATAACTTGGACCGGTGTTGAAGAATTCCGTGGCCACGACGGCAGGAGCATGGCGGGTAGGTGACGGCACTGCGGTGTCATTTCGCGAGGCGGCGGTGGCCTGGGCATTGGCCGCACATGCCGAACTGGCCGAAACCGCGACCGGATACGGGCATTTCATCACTGTGAACGAGTTGGCCGAACGGATTCAGGACGTGTCCGGGGTGCATACCGAGGCGCCGACACGCACCTGGATGGCCGCGATTCTGCGGAAGGTCGCGCGGCGCTGCCACGGCGCCGGTGAGCCGCCGCTGACCGCGCTGTGCGTACGCCAGAACCACACCGTCGGCGACGATTACAAGTACGTGCTCGAACTCGCCGGTCTGCCGATTCCCGACGATCTCGAACTGCATGCGGCCTACGCCCGCTGGCAGTGCTATCAGCACTACGGCGCGGAGATGCCCGCCGAGGTCGGCGTTCCGCCGCTAACGCCGAAGGTGGACGCGCGCCGTCGCGGTCGCAGCGCGACCAGAACCGTGATGGCACAGGAGGAGAAGACTTCCGAGCCGCGGCCGGCGGTCTGCTCGCAGTGCTTCATCCAGCTGCCTGCCGGCGGCGTCTGCCAGTACTGCGTCTGAGCGTGATCCGGGTACGGCCGCTGAGCGCAGGCGCTCAGCGGCCGTACCCTCACCGTCACAGATCGGCGATCGCCGCCAGCGGTGGTGTGCGCGCGGCGCGCACGGCCGGCCACAGCGCCGCCAGCACACCGACCACGGCCGAGCCGATCAACATGCCCACGATCTGGCCCCACGGCACGGTGATCGTGCTCAACCCCAGATCCGACAGCGTGCGCAGGAATCCGACGCCGAGTCCCAGCCCGAGGACCACCCCGACCACGGCACCGAAGACCGCGATCAGCATGGATTCGAGATAGATCGTGCGCCGGACCTGTGGGCGCTGCATGCCGACCGCACGGAGCATGCCGATCTCGCGCCGCCGCTCGACGACCGAGAGGGCGAGCGTATTCACGATGCCGAGAATCGCGATCACCACCGCCAATGCCAGCAGCCCGTAGAGGATGGCGAGCATGGTGTTGATCTGTTTGCCCTGTGCGCCTTTGAATTCCTCGCGGTCCTGCACCTGCACCACCACGTAGGACGCGGTCGCCTTCTCCAGGTTGCCCCGCATCGCGGCGACGTCGGCGCCCGGCGCGGCCTTGACCAGCACGATCAGGTCGGTGCGGAACGCCACCGGCATCACCTGGTTGTAGAGGTCCGGCGCCACCACCAGGGGGCCGAGCAGCTGGCTGTCGGCATAGATGCCGGCGACGGTCACCGAGAACTTCTTGTTGTCCACACTGGTGACCTCGACGCGGTCACCCGCATGCCAATTGCGTTTGCCCGCTTCGGTTTCCGACACCAGCAGGGAGTCGCCGGTGAGGTTGTCGGTGCCGTGGCGGATGTCGTAGCGCAGGACCTGCCCCATCGGCGCGTCCGGCGAGGTGCCGGTGACCTGGTCGTCGCCCACCCGCAGCGCGACCCCGCGGAAGGCCACCACGTCGGAAACCCCGGGGACCGAGCGCGCCGCCTCCGCGGCGCCCAGCGGCACACCGATCATCTGCGGCCCGGCCAGGACGTAGTCGGCGTTCACACCCTTGTCGACGAGTTCGCCGACACTGGCCTTCGCCGAGGCGCCGAGCATGCCGATCGCCGAGACCAGCATCAGCCCCAAGGTGAGCGCGAACGCCGTGGCGGCGGTGCGGCGTGGGTTGCGCATCGCGTTGTTGCGCGCCATCGCGCCGATTGAGCCGAACGGACGTACCAGCAGGCTCAGCGCTCCGACCACCGGTCGCGACAATGCCGGTGAGGCGAACAGGACCGCGAAAATCAAAGCGGCCGCGCCGACTCCGACCGTGGCCGCGGCATTGCCGCCGGTGTTGCGGGCCCCGAGCACCACCAGCACCACACCGATCACCGCCAGGACCGCACCGATCAGCGTGCGCACGCGCAGCGATTCACCGACCGAGGCGAACTCCTCGCGCATCGCCTCCACCGGCGGAATCTTGGCCGCCCGCCGAGCGGGTGCGTAGGCGCTGGCCACCGTCACCACCAGGCCGATGCCGATCGCCGTCAGCACGGTCCGCGGCAAGACCTGCATGGTTCCGGTGGGCAGTCCGAGGTCGAAGGCGTTGAGCAGCGCGGACAGCCCGAACGCCAGCCCGATGCCGCCGGCCAGTCCGAGCAGACTGCCGATCAGGCCGATGACGAAGGCCTCCGCCACCACCGACAAGCCGACCTGACGCCGCCCGGCCCCGACCGCTCGCAACAGCGCCAGCTCCCGCAATCGCTGTGCCACGATCATCGAGAAGGTGTTGTAGATGATGAAGGTGCCGACCAGCAGCGCGATCGCGCCGAAGGCGAGCAGGAAGTAGTTGACGAATTTCAGCGCGTTGCCGACCTGGGCCTTCAGATCGGCGCGCACCTGATCGCCGTTCATGACCTTGTAATCGGGCGCCACCTTCGCAATCCGGTCGCGCAATGTATCCGGGGACACCCCGGGCACCGCGGCCACATCCACGTAGGCGACATGCGCTCCGTCGGTGAACAGTTCCCGGGCCTGCGCGTCGTCGAACAGCAGCCCGATGAATCCGCCGGTGTCCGAGGACACGGTGTAGATGCCGCTGACGGTCATATCGATGGTGCCGCGGGAAGGAATCAGCACCTTGGCCTTGTCACCCACGTGCAATCCGGCCCGGTCCGCCCCACCGGAATTGATCGCGATCTGCCCCGGTGTCACCGGCGCCACTCCGTCGACGAAATGCTCCGGGTCGGCGATCGCCTTGTCCGGCGGCAGATAGGACCGGCCCCAGCTCGGCGCGCCGCCCGTCTGCACCGCATGCCCGTCCTTCAGCAGAACGATCGGTCCCTGCACCGCCGGCGCCACCGCGCGCACGCCGTCGGTCGCGGCAACCTTGGCGACCAGGTCGTTCGGAACACCCAGCGACTGGCTGTGTTTCGGCTCCACCCGTACGTCGACGCCCTTGGCCTGGTCGGCGAAGATGCCGTCGAAGGTGCGCTGCAGGGTGTCGGTGAAGACGAAAGAGCCTGCGACGAAGGCGGTTCCGAGCACGACCGAGAGCAATGTCAGCGCCAGCCGCACCTTGTGCGCGGCCAGATTACGCAAGGCCACCTTGCGCATCGGCGATCCAGCCATGGCGCTATGCCTCCAGGGATTTCATGCGGTCGAGCACCGACTCCGCTGTCGGATCCCGCAATTCGTCGACGATGCGCCCGTCGGCGAGGAAGATCACGCGGTCGGCGTAGGAGGCGGCATGGGGTTCGTGCGTGACGATCACGACCGTCTGGCCGAATTCGTCGACCGCCGCCCGCAGAATCGACAGCACCTCACCGGAGGACCGCGAATCGAGGTTGCCGGTCGGCTCGTCGCCGAAGATGATGTCGGGCCGGCCGACCAGCGCCCGCGCACACGCGACACGCTGCTGCTGCCCGCCCGACAACTCACTCGGCCGGTGGTCGAGGCGGTCCCCCAGACCGAGACGTTGGATCACGGTGTCCAGCCACTCCTGATCGGGCTTGCGGCCCGCGATATCCAGCGGCAGGGTGATGTTCTCCAGCGCGGTCAGCGTCGGCACCAGGTTGAACGCCTGGAAGACGAAGCCGATGCGGTCGCGGCGCAGGCGCGTCATCTGCTTGTCCGACAGACCGGTCAGCGCGGTGTCGCCGATGCACACCGTGCCGGAGGTGGCGCTGTCCAGTCCGGCCAGGCAATGCATCAACGTCGATTTTCCGGAGCCGGACGGGCCCATGATCGCGGTGAACTCCCGCTGGGCGAAATCGGCCGAAACCCCGTCGAGGGCGCGGACCTGGGTGTCTCCGGATCCGTACAGTTTCGTCAGGTCGGTGGCGCGGGCCGCGAGCGTGGTCGCCGCGGCGGGTTCGGTGCCCAGGGCATCGGCAGTCATGGTCTCCAGTCTGGCCAAACCGGCGTGCGGGCGCCATCAGGATTTCCCCCCAATACCTGGGGCGCATTTCCCGGGCCCCGCCGGGGATCCCGCAGCGCCGAGCTTCCGCGCACCTATCCTCGTGCGCATGGCTGCACTCACCCCGGTCCTGCTGATGCTCGTCGGTGGGATCGCGCTGGCGCAGTACGGCCTTCTGCGCTGGATTTCGGCCGCCCGATTGCTTCTGCCGGCGGTGGTCCTCGGCCTCGCCGCGCAACTCACCCACGACGCGATCGACGGTGGCGGCATCACCCGCATCGACGAACCCGTCACCGACTGGGTGATCGACCATCGCATCGGTTGGCTGAACCCGGTGATGCGGACACTCACCGATTTCGGCGGCGTCGCCGCGATGACGGCCCTGACCATCGTGGCCTGCGCCTGGTTCGGCGTGCGGCGGCAGTGGGCGCGGCTGCTGACCACGGCCGCGGTGGGCGTCGGGACAGCGGTGATCGGTGCCGTGCTGAAGTCGGCCATCGGGCGGCACCGGCCGCCCGCGATCGATCAGCTGGTCACCGAGACCAGTCCCTCGTTCCCGTCCGGTCACACCTTGGGGAGTACCGCGGTGGTCGGGGTGCTGGCCGCCATGGTCGTGCTCTCGCCGTGCGGCCGGATGGCCCGCGTCGCAGCGGTCGCGGTCGCGGCACTGTTCGCGGTGATGATCGGCCTGACCAGGATTTATCTCGGCGTGCACTGGACCACCGACGTGCTGGCCGGTTGGTCGATCGGGCTGATCTGGCTCGCGATGTGCCTCGGCCCCTACCTGTGGTGGCGGGCGCGGGTCAACTCGAGAGCGCAGCCAGCAGAACCAGAACCACAAGCAGCAGCACCACCGCGCCGACGATGATGCCGATGATGAGCCCGGTATTCGATGTGTTCTGCGCCGGGACGGGTCGCATCGGCTGCATCGGCGCCGACGGCCGCTGTCCGTACGGCTGGTTGTACTGGTTGTACTGCCCGGAGGCTCCGTACGGCTGCGGCTGATTCGCCGGACGCGCGGCGGTGGCGGGATACGGCTGCGGCACGGGCCCGTGGTGCGGCATCGGTTGGGGCCGGGCCGCGTGCGGCATCGACGGACCGGTCGCCGGCCGATGCACGACCGGCTGTCCCGGCCCGGTGCCCGGCCGGCCCGTCGTCGGCATCGGCGGACCGGTGTAGGGGCGCCCGACCGTCGGCATCCGCGGCGCACTGGCCGGGGACAACGCCTGGCGGGCGGCGGCGGCGAACTCCGCACAGCTGCCGAATCGGTCGCCCGCACGCTTCTGCATCGCCTTCAGCAGGACCGCGTCCAGGCTCGCGGGCAGGCCGGGTCGCACACTGCTCAGCGCGGGCGGCGGCCCCTGCAGGTGGCCGCGGATCACCGCCGCCGGATTCGGCGCGTTGAACGGTCCCCGGCCGGTGAACAGCCAGAACAGGCTGCACGCCAGCGAGTACTGGTCCGAACTGCCGTCCAGCGGCGCGCCGGTGAGCTGTTCGGGTGAGGCATAGGCCAGGGTCGCGGTGAAGGTTCCGGTCTGGGTGAGGTGACCGCCGTCGTCGCGCAGGCGGGCGATGCCGAAGTCGGTGAGATACACCCGCTCGCCCTTGCCTCCGGTGGAACGGGCCAGCAACATGTTGCCGGGCTTCACATCCCGGTGCATGACCCCGTTGCCGTGCGCGTAGTCCAGCGCCTCGGCCACCTCGGCGATGATCTGCACGGCCCGCTCGGGTGGCAGCTTCTTCGGGTCCACACTCGCGGCGTCGATACCGTCGATGTACTGCATCGAGATCCAGAGCTGACCGTCCTCGAGGCCGCGATCGTAGACCGTGACGACCTTGGGATGATCGAGTTGGGCGACCAGATCGGCCTCGCGCTCGAAGCGGGCCCGGATCTCCGGATCGGCGACCATCTCGCGGTTGAGCAACTTCAGCGCGGTCATCCGCGGCAACCGCGGGTGTTTGGCCAGATAGACCTGCCCCATACCGCCGCGGCCCAACAGTCGTTCGATGACGTAGCCCGCGAACACATCACCGTTGGCCAGCATGCCCCGCTCCCACTTCCCGTGCCGGAATCCCCGAAACCATAGCAGTCCACCGGAACCGGCATTCTCGATCGACGGGGCCGCCGGCCCGCGTGAACAACGGGTCACCGCCTGTCGCTGCGGGCTGTCGGTGCCTACCGATACGCTCTCTGCCATGCGTATTGGAGCACACGTCCGTCAAGACAGTGATCCGATCGGCTTCGGCGAGCGATTGGGTGCCGACGTCATCCAGATGTTCGTCGTGGATCCGCAGGGCTGGGACAAACCGCAGCCGCATCCGCGCACGGAGGAGATCAAATCCAGCCCCATCGACGTGGTGGTGCATTCCTCCTATCAGATCAACGTGGCCAGTACGAACAACAGGTTGCGCATGCCCTCGCGCAACGCGGTCGCGCAGCAGGCGCAGGCCGCCGCCGATCTGGGCGCGTTCGGCCTGGTCGTGCACGGCGGGCACGTGCGTTCGGATGCCGAGATCGAGGCCGGAATCGTCAACTGGCGCAAGCTGTTCGAGCGCCAGCAGGACAAAGGCGGGTTCGCGGTGCCGATCCTCATCGAGAACACCGCCGGCGGTAATCACGCCATGGCACGTCATTTCGATTCGATCGCCCGGCTGTGGGATGCGGTCGGCGACTTCGGCGCGGGCTTCTGCCTCGACACCTGCCACGCCTGGGCGGGTGGTGAGGAGTTGGTCGGCGTGGTCGATCGGATCCGCGCGATCACCGGCCGCATCGATCTGGTGCATCTGAACTCCTCGCGCGACGACTTCAACTCCGGCGCCGACCGGCACGCCAACTTCGCCGACGGCACCATCGATCCGCAATTGCTCGCCGAGGTGTGCCGGACCGCCGACGCACCCGTGGTGCTGGAAACACCGGCCGAGGGCGTCGCCGAGGACCTCGCCTACCTGCGCGAACACCTCGGCTGAGCAAGGTCGGCCGGGCGCAGCGCCGGCGCCGCCTTTGTGATCGCGCTGACCGTAAACCTGGTCGCGCGCGGGCCCCGATGGTGTGCTCGGAACACAGCACGTTCCGAGCGAAAGGCCCTCCATGTCAAGCGATCACGCAGCAGAGTCCGTGTCCGTGGTGAAACTCGGAACCCACATCGGCGCCCGGATCGACGGCGTCCGGCTCGGCGGGGATCTGGCTCCGGAGACGGTCGCGGCCATCCGCGCGGCCCTCAACGAGCACAAGGTGATCTTCTTCCGGGATCAGCACCATCTCACCGAAGACGGTCAGCACGAATTCGCTCAGCTGCTCGGCAGTCCGACCACGCCGCACCCGACGGTCACCTCCAAAGGCGTGAAGAGCCTGGCGATCGATTCCCACCACGGCCGAGCCAACAGCTGGCACAGCGACGTCACCTTCGTCGACCGGATCCCGAAGGCCTCGATTCTGCGCGCGGTCACCCTGCCCAGCTACGGCGGCTCGACCACGTGGGCCTCGACCGTAGCCGCCTACGCCTCGCTGCCGGAGCCGCTGAAGCGCCTGGCCGAGGAGCTGCGCGCCGTGCACACCAACAAGTACGACTACGCGGCGAGCCACGAGGAGCAGCCGGACCCGAACGCGCAGGCCTACCGGGAGGAATTCCAGTCGACCTACTACGAGACCGAGCATCCGGTAGTCCGGGTACACCCCGAGACCGGTGAGCGTGCGCTGCTGCTCGGACATTTCGTCAAGCAGTTCGTCGGTCTGTCCAGCAACGAGTCACACGCTCTGTTCCGCCTGCTGCAGGATCGCGTGACCCGGCTCGAGCACACCACCCGATGGAACTGGTCGCTCGGCGACGTGGCGATCTGGGACAACCGTGCCACTCAGCATTATGCGATCGACGACTACGACGGCGCCGAGCACCGCAAGCTGACCCGCATCACGCTGGCCGGAGATATTCCGGTCGGCGTGGACGGCCGGACCAGCCTCAGCATCGCCGGTAACGCCGACCACTACTCGATCATCGAGGATCTGGCCGAGGCGGCCTGATCCGCCGGCGCCGGCCGGTGGTTGAATCGGTACATGGAGATTCGACCGCTGGCCGGCGTTCGGGTACTGGAACTGGGCAACTACATCGCGGCGCCGACCGCGGGGCGCATTCTCGGCGACTTCGGCGCCGAGGTGATCAAGGTCGAGCGCCCGAAAACCGGTGACGAGCTGCGCAATTGGCGCCTCTACGGCGGCGACACCTCGATGTTGTATCGCACGGTGAACCGCAACAAGAAGTCGATCACCCTCGATCTGCGCACCGAGGCGGGACGGGCGATCGTGCTGGATCTCATCCGGCACTGCGATGTGCTGCTGGAGAATTTCCGGCCCGGCATGCTGGAGAAGTGGGGGCTGGGGCCGGAGGTGCTCGACGAGGCGAATCCCGACCTGGTCATCACCCGCATCTCCGCCTACGGGCAGACCGGACCGCTCTCCCAGCGGCCGGGTTTCGCCGCGGTCGCCGAGGCGATCGGCGGGCTGCGCGAACTGGTCGGCGACCCGGATCGACCGCCGGTGCGGGTGGGCGTCTCGATCGGGGATTCCATCGCGGGGATCTACGCCGCCTTCGGCACGGTGCTGGCACTGTTCCAGCGCAAGGGTGCCGAGGAGCGAATCCCGTTGCCGCAGCGCATCATCGACGTCGCACTGAACGAGTCGATTCTCTCCGTGATGGAGTCGCTGGTTCCCGACTACGAGGCCTACGGCATCAACCGCCAGCGCGTCGGCGGTCGGATGGAAGGGATCGCGCCGAGTAACGCCTACCCGTGCGCCGACGGCACCAGCATCATCATCGGCGGAAACGGCGACGCGATCTTCCGGCGCTATATGCAGGTGATCGAGCGCCCCGATCTCGCCGAGGATCCGGAATTGCAGGACAACGCCGGCCGCTGGCGCCACCGCGACCGCCTCGACGCCGCGATCGGCGAATGGAGTGTGCGCCACACCCGCGACGAGGCGCTGGCGATCCTCGAGCAGGCGGCCATCCCGTGCGGCCCGATCTACACTGCGGCCGATATCGTCGCCGACGAACAGTACCGGGCGCGCAACATGATTCAGCATTTCCCGGTCGACGTCGGCGCCGCCGAACCGAAACAGGTCGCCTTCACCGGCATCGTCCCGGTGATCGGCGAACGTTCGCTGCCGATCCGCACGGTGGGCCCCGATCTGGGCGAACACACCCGAGAGGTCCTCTCGGAACTGCTGGGAATGTCGGACGCCGATATCGACGGCCTGGAGGCGTGATGAGCGACAATCGCGCAGCGGCTCGTCCCGCCGACCGGGTGCGGGTGTCCCGCATGAACACCGCAGGCGTGATGAGCGACAATGGCGCAGCGGCTCATCTCGCCGACCGGGCGCGGATGTCCCGCATGAACACCGCAGGCGTGATGAGCGACAATCGCGCAGCGGCTCATCTCGCCGACCGGGTGCGGGTGTCCCGCAAGACACAGGAGGCGTGATGAGCGACTTTCCTTCCACCACTGCGGGCACGTTGCGGGATGTGACCCTGCGGGACGGACTTCAGCTGACCGGCAAGGTGCTGCCGACCGAACACAAGGTGGAGATCGCCCGCACCCTGCTCGCGCTGGGCGTGCCGGAACTCGAGATCGGTTCGATGGCACGCCCGGATCTGGTGCCGCCGATGGCCAACAGCACGGAGGTCGTGGCCGCGCTGACTCCCGAAGAGCTGCAACGCTGCTGGGTGTGGGTGGCCACGCCGCGGCAGGTCGCGCGTGCCGCCGAGGCGGGCGTGCGGAACTTCCAGTACTGCCTGTCGGTATCGGATGCGCACAACAAGGCCAATATCGGCCGCACGGCCGAGGACAGCGTGGCCGCGATGCCCGAGGCGATCCGGCTGACCGAGGAGGTCGGCGGGTCCATTCAACTCTGTCTGGCAACGTCTTTCACCTGTCCGTTCGACGGGCCGGTGGATCCCGAGCGAGTCCTCGCGATCGCCGCCGATCCCCGCACCGACGGCGCCGCCGATATCGTGATCGCCGATACGCTCGGCCAGGCCTATCCGGCGCAGGTGCATGCCCTGATCGCCGCCGTGCGAACGGGAACTCCGCAGCGCCGCATCCTCTTCCACGGCCACGACACCTGGGGTATGGGCGTCGCCAACTCGCTGGCGGCCCTGGCCGCCGGCGCCGCTGCGGTGGACGGTTCCCTGGGCGGTCTGGGCGGCTGCCCCTTCGCGCCGGGCGCGAGCGGCAACACCGCCAGCGAGGACATTCTGTTCGCCACCCGCCCGGACTGGTTCACCCCCGCCGCGCTGGCGACCATGGTGGGCCTCACCGAACGTCTGCTGACCGACCTGGGCGAGCCCAACCGCTCCCGCACCGCCGAAGGCGCTCGCTCGGAGGCTCGTGCCTTCGAATGGGTTGTGCCGCGCCCGGATTAGGCGTGCCGGGCCTTATCGGCCGGCCCGATAGTCCAGGCCCATACGCGCGGTGATGCCGTCGAGCAGGCACCCGAGTGTCCACGCCACGGGGTCGGCGGGACCGGCGCCGGTGCGGCCGTGGAACCAGCGCGTGAAGGCGGGATAGCGACTGTCCGCGAGCAGGGGTTCCACCAGGGGCTTCGCCGCCTCGGCGAGCTGCTGGTCGGTGGCGAGTCCGACGCGGGTCCGCATGCGCCGCTCCTCGGCCACCTGCAGGGCGGCGCCGAACAGATGGCCGTCCACCGCACCGGTCAGCAGTGAGAGGTCGTCGGCGGACAGACCGAGCGGTTCGAGCATCGCGAAACGGAAATCGAAGTAGCGCAGCGCATTCGGCCCCAGCGGGGGGCGGGTGTGGACGAGTTCGCCGAACCAGAGGTGGCGCTGGATGACAATCCAGGTATCCAGCGCGAGGCGTTCCAACGCGCCTCGCCAGTCCGAATGCGCCGCCGGAGCCGGAGCGTCGGCGAGCGGCACCTCGCCGTAGACGGCGTCGATCATCAGATCGACCAGCCCATCCTTGCTGCCCACGTACCGATACAGCGACATCGGCGTGGACGCGCCCACCGCCTGGGCCACCCGGCGCATCGTCAGCGCCCGCGCGCCCTCGGCATCGGCGATCGCCATTCCCGCGCGCAGAATCTCGGCCCGGCTCAGATTCGTCGTCGGCCGGCCGGGCGGTTCCGGCAGGGACCAGATGAGCGGTCCCGGCACTTCCTCGGTCACCGTGCACACCTCCTTGCCGGAATTCAACCACCGGTGTACAACGTACACATGATGTACGACGTACACTCTGATCCGGTCCTCATCGTCGGCGGCGGATTGACCGGCCTGACCGCGGCCTTGTTCCTGCGCCATCAGGGCGTACCGTCCGTGCTGGTCGAGCGCCGGGCCACCACCTCGGCCCAGCCGAAGGCACGCCGGATCAATATCCGGACGATGGAGCTGTTCCGCCGGATCGGCATCGCCGCGGCCGTCGAAGACGCCGCCCGTGGACTCTCGGCACATCAGGCGATGGCGGCGGGGCCGACAATGGCCCGCGCCGAACGGTTACCGTTCACCTTCCCCGGCGGGCTGCCGGACTGGGACGCGATCACACCCGCCGCGGCGTGTCTGTGCGCACAGGATCTGCTGGAGCCCACTCTGCGCGAACTGGCCGAGGCACGCGGTTGCGATATCCGCTTCGGTGTCGAATGCGTCGACGTCACCGAGGACGCCGCGGGTCTCACCGCGACCCTGCGCACGGCTCCGGATCGCGTCGACACCCTGCGAGCGTCGTACCTCGTCGCGGCGGACGGTGCGCACAGTCCGATCCGCGAGCGACTGAAGATCGGCCGCCACGGCCGCGGCACCCTCGGCCGCGCCGTGAACGTGTACTTCCGCGCGGATCTGACGGAGTGGGTGCGGGGCCGCGAATTCAACCTCTGCCAGATCGAGAACGACCGCGTCCCCGGCGCTTTCGCCTCGGTGGACGGCGCACACCGATGGATCTTCACCAGTTCGGCGGAGGTCGACCACCCCGCCGGCCGGTGGCCCGCACTGCTGCGAGAGGCCATCGGGGTCCCCGATATCGATGTGGAGGTGTTGAGCGTATTGCCGTGGGAGCCGGGAATGTTCATCGCCGATACATTCCGATCGGGCCGGGTGTTCCTGGCCGGCGACGCGGCGCATGTGATGCCGCCGTACGCGGCCGCGGGCGCCAACACCGGCATCCAGGACGGCCACAACCTGGCCTGGAAACTGGCGTTGGTCCTGCGCGGCGCGGCGCCGGCACACCTGCTCGACAGTTACGACCTCGAGCGCCGCCCCGTCGGCCGGTACATCGCCGATCAATCGAGCATCCGAACCGCCGACCTGCGCACCATGACTCGCGAATCCACCGACGGCACGCCGCTCGCCGCCCCGATCGCCCTGATCCTCGGCACTCGATATCCCGCCGGCGCGTTCGTCGACGACGGCAGCACGCACACCATGGACCATCTGGATCTGACCGGGCAGCCCGGTACCCGGCTGCCCCACCGCTACCTCGCCGACGGCCGCTCCACGCTCGATCTGATCGGCACGGCGTTCACGCTGCTGGTCGGTCCGGAGGCGCCGGACCGGGAGTTCGACGCGCAGCCTGTCGAGATCGTCCGCATGGACCGGTCGTGGTGCGCCACCACCGGATTGACGCCGACGGGCGCGCTGCTGGTCCGCCCGGACCAGGTGATCGCGTGGCGGGTTCCGGTCGCACCGGCCGATCCCGCCGCGGCCTTCCGGTCGGCCTGGGCCCGAATCATGGACCGCACCGATCACGAACCCGAGCGCGGCGGCCGCGCGAGCGCCATCCACACGGACGCTTGACCTGAAGTTAACTTCAGCTTCTAGGTTGGCTGTAACCGAAGCGAACACGACACAGGAGACAGCCATGACACAGCGCCCGACTCTCGACGACCCCGCCGCGCGCACCACGGCACAGCGGGTGTCCGCGCATTTCGCCGCGGAATTGCAGCGCGCGGGCGAGACCGGCGACGCCGATCTCTACGACCACTCCTTCGCCGCGGATGTGCTGTGGGGCAGCCCGTTCGGCGCCACCGTCGTCGGTTACGACCAGCTCAATCCGATTCACCACCGCCTGATGGCCGGACAGGTGGCGCCGCCCTCGACCTTCGAGGTGGTCGCCGCGACCACGCCGGCGCCGGGCGTGGTGGTGGCCCAGATCCGCAGGCAGGCAGTCGATCCCGACGGCTTCTCCGAGACGGCCATGTACGTGCTGGTGGAACGGGACGGGCGATGGTGGCTCGCGGCCGCCCAGAACACCCCGTTCCAGCCGGAGAAATCGGCACTGGGACGCACGGCGTAGCCGCCGTCACCCGGAAGCGCCGAAGACGAACCTCGGGAAATCGCCGACCGGGAGGTAGCCGATCTCCTGATAGATCTTGTTGGAGGTCGGATTGGCGAGATCGGCGAACAGACATACCTGGGAGCCGCTGTCGCGCAGCACTTTCGACACCTGCGCGGTGGCGGCGGCAGCGTACCCGCGGCGGCGGAATTCGGGAGGGGTGTAGACCGGCCCGATCCGGGTCCAGCCGTATGCGCGCCGCTGATGCGCGACCACGGAGACCGCCGCACCCTCGTCCTCCCACAGCCACCACTGCCCCGCGGCGATCCGATCGGGCACGGCACGCGGATCCGGGCCGATATCCTCCTCGCGGCGCATGCGTTCGGCCAGGCGCACACACACATCGGTATCGAATTCGCCGGCGCGGCGGACACGTCCCGGAACAGCAGGGATGCGCAACTCCCCGAGGCGATACAGTCGCGTCGTCCACTGCGGCCGAAACGCGATGCCGGACAGGCGTTGCCAGTGCACGGCGAATTCCGACGCGGAGTGCGGATCTCCCTCGACGGCCGCGACGGCGGGGTCGCGATCGAACAGGGCCGCGGCCAGCCCCGTCGCCGCCGTGGCGGGAATGTCACCCAGGTACGCGCCGTACCCGGGCGTATTCATGGCGACCCCCAGCACCGTGTCGCCCTCGCAGACCATGGCGAAGACCGGATCGACCGTTATCGCCCCGGCGGCGCAGTTGCGGAGCATCGTGGCAATGACCGTGTGCCGCAGCGGGTCTCGCGCCAGGCAGTCGCCTGCGCGGGCACGGAGTTCGAACGGGTCCGTGGTCAGCTCGATCCTCATGCCGCCAACGGTAGGCCCGTCGGATCAGCCGGCCCACCGATTTTCCGCGACGGCGGGGATCCTCAGGCCGATTGTTGCCCGTCGGCGCGGAGTTTCAGCAGGACCAGACCGGCCGTGCAGGCCAGAATCAGTCCGGCAACGGTGATTTCGACACGAAGACCCGCGATGCCGAGCACCGCGCCGACCAATCCGCCGAGGAAGATCAACCAGGCCGCGATGCGGGATGTGATCGACCAGGCGCTGCGCCCGGATTCGGCGGCAGCCGAATCACCCTGCGACACCGCGCGCGTGGGGGATGTCGAATAAGCTCCCATCACTACTCCTCGATGACGCCCACCGAGACTGTCGAAACGTCCGTTTCACCCGGTAAATAACACGCGTCTCACATGTAACTTCGCTCACACGGTACGTGCCCGACACCGAATCTCCACGCGACACGTGCCCGCGACACGCTGAACGTAACTACTTCGTTATGTGAAGTATTGGCTTTTCACGTTACCGTCCGGTATTTTGCGGACCGACCGGCATGCCTGGCCCCGGGTGCGGCTCTCGGTTACTGTGAGTCCACTCGGAAACAGTTTGAGGGAGCACCACATCCATGGACGACAGGGCGAGCACGGGGGATCGCGCCGATGAGGAGACCCCGGGCCGCCTGAACATGAAGGTCGCGGGTCCCGCAATGGCCGCCGGTGCGGTATCGCTGGGTTTGGTGTTGATCGGAGCCTGCGGAATCGGTCACAAGGACGTCTATGTCGCCCCGCCGCCGCTCGCCGCGGATCTGCAGGTGGCCACCACCCCCATCACGCGCAGCGGCACCACCACCGCCCCCGCGGTGATCATTCCGCCCTCTCCCTCCTGGCGTGTCGCGGCGAATACCCCGGCCCGGCGCACCACCTCCGCCACGGCGACCAGCACCACGACCGAGGCCGATCCGAGCTACACCGCGTTCGCACCGCCAGTGCCGACCACCACCACGACTACGCAGACTCCCCCTCCGACCACGGAACCGTCCGCCGGCGAACCGTCCGCCGATTCCGACACCACGACGACCACGCGGCCCCATCACACACCGCGCACGGTCGAGGAATCCGCACCGACGGCCGATCCCTATCTCGCGCCGACCACCGAGGACGCCGGCAACTGATCCGCACAGCGAAAAGGGTGGCGGCCGCGCGGATTCGCGACGACCGCCACCCTCACCGGTGAACCGGCGTACGGATCAGAGTTCGGCCAGGCCGTAGTCGCCGACCCGGCTGCTCAGCACACCCAGATGTTCGCGGCGGCCACCGAAGGTCTGGTCCACGGCGGTGAGCCGGGCGACGTAGTGGCTGACCGGATATTCGGTGGTGATACCGATTCCGCCGTGCATCTGCACCGCTTCCTGCCCGATGTGGCGGGCGCCGCGGCCGACCTGGAGGCGGGCCCGCGACAGCGCGATCGGATCGACCGTGCCCTCGGCCAGCGAGGCGGTCGCGTAGAAGCTCATGCTGCGAGCCAGTTCCATCGCGACGTACATGTCGGCGGCGCGCTGGGTCAGGGTCTGGAACTTCGAGAGCGTGACCCCGAACTGCTTGCGCGTCTTCAGATATTCGGTGGTCAGACGCAATGCCTCGCCCATCGCGCCGATCGACTCCGCGCACAGGCTCGCCTGGGCGGTCGCGATGGCGGTGGCGACGGCCTCCGTGGCGTCGCCGGCCTCGGCCGCGCCGAGCAGTTCGGCCGGGGCCGAGGCGAATTCGATCTGCGCACCCCGGCGTTCGTCGAACGTGCGGTAGGAGGTGCGGGTCACCCCCTCGGCATCGGCGGCCACCAGGAACAACCGCAGCACGCCGTCGGATCCGAGCGCGGTGACGACCAACTCGTCGGCGCAATCACCGTGCGGCACCCGGCTTTTCACACCGGAGAGGCGGTAGCCGTCGCCGTCTGCGGTGGCCGTGGTCGCCACCGTGAGATCCGGCCAGCGCGAACCGGCCTCCTCGTGCGCGAAGGCCAGCAGCCGGGAACCGCCGGCCACCTCGGGCAGAATCCGCTGCCGCTGCTCGGCGGTGCCGAGGGAAGCGATCAGGCCACCGGGCAGCAGGACCGCGTCCAGCAGCGGTTCCGGGGCGAGACGGCGGCCGACCTCCTCCATGACGACCATCGTCTCCACGGGGCCCGCGCCGACTCCGCCGTCCTCCTCGCTGAAAGACAGTCCGAGGACACCCAATTCGGCCAGCTGCGACCACACGTCGCGACTCCAGCCGAGTTCGGTGTCGAGCACCTTCAGCCGGCTCTCCGGGTCGTAGGCACGGGCCAGCAGATCACGCACCGTCTCACCCAGCATGACCTGTTCATCGGTCAATTCGAAATCCATGGCAGCGCCTCACAATCCGAGGATGGTGGAGGCGATGATGGTGCGCTGCACCTCGTTCGAGCCTCCGTAGATGCTGGTCTTGCGGTAGTTCAGATAGGTGGGGCCGGTGCGCTGCGCCCAATCCGGCGCGGCGATGTCGTCGGCGCCGACCGGCACCGCGTCCGGGCCCGCCACATCGAGCATCAGCTCGGTGGCCGCCTGCTGCAATTCGGTACCGCGCAACTTCAGCACCGACGACACCGGATTCGGTTTGCCCTCGGCGGAATTGGCCACCACCCGCAACAGCGTCAGTTCGAGCGCCAGCAGTTCGTTCTCCAACTCGGCGACACGCGTGGCGAAAACCGGATCCTCCAGCAGGGTGCCGGAACCCGTCGCGATCTGTGCCGCATGCTTTTTCGCGGTGGCGATAACCACCTTGGTGCGGCCCACGCCGGCGATACCCGTGCGCTCGTTGCCGAGCAGGAATTTCGCGTACGTCCAGCCCGCATTCTCCTCACCGACCAGTTGATCGGCGGGCACCCGCACGTTTTCGAAGAAGACCTCGTTGACCTCGTGCCGGCCGTCGATCAATTTGATCGGCCGCACGGTGACACCGGGCGATTTCATATCGAAGAGCAGCATCGAAATACCGGCCTGCTTCTTCGGCGCATTCGGATCGGTGCGCACCAGGCAGAAGATCCAGTCGGCGTACTGAGCCAGCGTGGTCCAGATCTTCTGGCCGTTGACGATGTAGGAATCACCGTCACGCACCGCGGTGGTGCGCAGCGACGCGAGATCGGATCCGGCGTCGGGCTCGGAGAAGCCCTGGCACCACCAGATATCGAGGGCGGCGGTCGGCGGCAGGAAGCGCTGCTTGAGTTCTTCGGAGCCGAATTGTGCGATGACCGGGCCGATCATGTTCGCGTTGAAGGTCAGCGGCTCGGGCACGCAGGCCAGCTGCATCTCGTCTTCCCAGATGTGGCGCTGCATCGAGGTCCAGTCCTGGCCGCCCCACTCCACCGGCCACTTCGGCACCGCGATGCCCTTGGCGTGCAGGAGTTTGTGGGCGGTGACGATGTCCTCGCGGGAGAGTTCCCGGCCGTTTTCGACCTTGTCCCGGATCTCGGCCGGTATCTCGGTCCGAAAGAACGTGCGTAGTTCGTCCCGGAAGGCCACCTCGTCGGGTGACAGGGCAAGTTTCATGGGCATCTCCCACCGTATTTCGTAGGTCCGAATCGAATCTACGCCTCGAATCGAACCGGTCGTCGACGGGATCATAAACGACGAATCGCGCACGATGCCGCGATCCCGAGCGGTCCGGTTCCCCCGCCGGTACGAAGGAACCTTTAGGTTGCGGCGAAATGCCCGTACGCTGCGCAATTCCCCGCGAGTGGAATAAGTTAATGATAATTCGCATGCATTCCGCCGAATTCCCCACGACGGGAAACGCGCCCGCCCGTCGACGCCGCGGCACCCGGCATCCGGGGCCGGTTTGCCGTTTCAGCAAGTTTTCTTGCCGCCACTCCGGACCATTGGTGATCCTGGGAGCAGGCGCCGACAGGGGCGCCCCGAGCGACGAGGAGTCTCATGTCCGCCACATCACCCACCGAGGCCGCGGTGTTCTGGGAGCAGCGGTATCGCGACAACGACCGGGTCTGGAGCGGTAATCCGAATCCCTTGCTGGTGCGCGAGACCACGGACCTGCGGCCCGGCCGCGCATTGGATCTGGGCTGCGGCGAAGGCGCCGACGCGGTCTGGCTGGCCGGTCAGGGCTGGCAGGTGACCGGCGTGGACATCTCGCAGACCGCGCTGGAGCGCGCCGCGGCCCACGCCGAGCAGGCCGGCCTGGGCGATCGCATCTCGTGGCAGCGACACGAACTCGGGCGCAGCTTCCCGGACGGCAGCTACGACCTGATCAACGCCCAGTTCCTGCAGTCACCGGTGGCCCTGGACCAGGACGGCGTGCTCCGCCGCGCGGCCGACGCGGTGGCGCCCGGCGGCACCCTGCTGATCGTCATGCACGCCGGATGGCCCACCTGGATGACGCCCGACGAGTACCCGTTCGAGGCCGTCTTCCCCACCCTCGACGGTGTCCTGCACGCCCTGCACCTCGGCGACGAATGGACCGTTCGCACCTGCGAGCCGGTCGAACGCGCACTGACCTCCCCGGACGGCCGTTCCGGCACCCGGGTCGACAATGTCTGGCGCCTCTCGCGCGCCGCGGCGGCCCCTAACTAGCTGCGCGGCTTGCGGCGGTCGTATTTGCGCGGACCTTCGCGGCGCGGGCCGCGGCTCAGGGAGCGATGGGACGGCGCGCCCTGGTCCAGCTGCAACTGGATCAGGACACCGCTGATCCTGGTGCGGCGCAACGCATCCAGAGTTTCCGACGACAGATCCGCGGGAAGTTCCACGAGGCTGTGGTCGGGGCGGATGCTGATGTGGCCGAAGTCGCTACGACGCAGACCGCCCTCGTTGGCGATGGCGCCGACGATCGCGCCGGGCACCACCCGGTGCCGTTTGCCGACCGCGATGCGGTAGGTGGCCATCTCCGCGCCGGTGGCCCGGTGGTGCTGCGGCCCGCCCTCCGGGCGGCGCTCGCGATCCTCTCGGGGGGCACGTTCGCGACGCGGCGGGCGGATCGGCTCAGCCTCGGCCTCCATGAAGAAGTTGTCGCCGTCGTGGCCGCCCACCGCCAGGGCGGCGGCGATGTCGGCGAGCGGGATGTTGTGCTCGGCCTCGTAGTCCTCGATCAGCTTGCGGAACAGCGCGAGATTCGACGACGCCAGATTCTCGGTGATCGCGTCGTGGAATTTGACCACGCGCTGAGCGTTCACGTCGTCGACGCTGGGCAACTGCATCTCGGTCAGCGGCTGGCGGGTGGCGCGCTCGATCGCATCCAGCAGGCGGCGTTCGCGCGGCGCGACGAACAGCAGCGCCTCACCGGTGCGTCCGGCCCGGCCGGTGCGGCCGATGCGATGCACATAGGACTCGGTGTCGTGCGGGATGTCGTAGTTGACCACATGCGAGATGCGGTCGACATCGAGTCCGCGCGCGGCCACATCGGTGGCGACCAGGATGTCGAGGGCGCCGGACTTCAGCTGGCCGATGGTGCGTTCGCGCTGGTTCTGCGCGATGTCGCCGTTGATCGCGGCGGCCGAGTAGCCGCGCGCGCGCAGTTTCTCGGCCAGTTCTTCGGTGGCCTGCTTGGTGCGCACGAAGAGGATCATCGCCTCGAACGGCTCGACCTCGAGAATCCTGGTCAGCGCGTCGAGTTTGCGGTGATGCGATACGTGCACCCAGCGCTGCGAGATGTTGGTGTTGGTCGAGGTCTTGGACTTGACCGTGATCTCGACCGGATCCTTGAGGTACTGCTTGGAGATCTTGCGGATCACCGACGGCATGGTGGCCGAGAACAGCGCCACCTGCTTCTCCGCGGGAGTGTCGCGCAGAATGCGTTCGACGTCCTCCTGAAAACCCATCTTCAGCATCTCGTCGGCCTCGTCGAGCACGAGATACCGCAGCTCGGTGAGGTCGAGGGTGCCACGCTCGAGGTGGTCGATGACCCGGCCCGGCGTGCCGACGACGACCTGCGCGCCGCGGCGCAGACCCTGCAACTGGACCGCGTAGTTCTGACCGCCGTAGATCGGCAGCACGTGGATTCCCGGCAGATGCGACGAGTAACGGCCGAACGCCTCGGCCACCTGGATCGCCAGTTCACGGGTCGGTGCGAGCACCAGCGCCTGCGGCGGCTTCGGCCGCTTCTCCAGGCCCATCAGAATCGGGATGGCGAAGGCCGCCGTCTTACCGGTGCCGGTCTGGGCCAGGCCGACGACATCGGCGCCCGCGAGCAGCGGCGGAATGGTGGCCGCCTGGATCGGGGAGGGGGACTCGTAGCCGACATCGACGATCGCCGCGAGCAGCCGATCGTCGATGCCGAGATCGGCGAACGACGGTTCGGTCGCGCCGGCCGTGACGTCCGCTCCGCTACCGTCGCGAGACCCGGTGGCGGCGTCCGCGGGCCCTTCGTGGTTGCGCGCGTCTGCGCCTTCGGGCCTGTCGTCCCCGCCGCCGGGCACGCTGTCGACCGATGAGTTGTTCATATTGACCAGCAGTTTAATGCCTTGCGGTGGCCGCCCGGACCATCGGGCCAATACGGTGAGACCTATGCAACCGCAGCCGCCGCCCTCGCGCGCCGTTCCGGAGCCCGCCGAACCCCTGCGGCCCACCGCATCTGCGCCCGCCGAGCCGAATTCTCCGGGCGGCGCCGGAGCGCGCGTGAGTGACGAATCCGACACCGCCGACGCACCCGGAACGACCCGGGCGCACACCGCCGAACCGATCGGCAGCCCTGTCCCGATCGTGATCACCTACTCGACGACCGCGGAGGCGGGGCGGCCCGCGCCCGCGGTGGCCGGTGAACTCGAACCCCGGCCCGCCGCCCGACCGGCGCCCACCCCGGCTCCGGCGCAAGCGGTCGACATCGCGGTCGTCCAGTTCGGGCCCTATACCGACAAGGCCGCCAATCTCGCCGCGCTGCGCGACCATGTTCGCGCCGCTGCCGAACACGGCGCGAAAGTGGTTGTCGCTCCGGAGTATTCGATGTTCGCCGTGAAGCGGCTGGACGAACGGGTAGTGGCGGCGGCCGAACCGATCACGGGCCCGTGGGCGAGCGAATTGCGCGGGCTCGCCGCGGAATTCGGCGTGCACGTGGTCGCCGGCGTCGTCGAGGCGCCGGGCGGGCAGATCACCGACCGGATCTACAACACGCTGATCGCGGCCGGTCCCGATGCCGAGTTCGCGGCGATCTACCGCAAGGTGCATCTCTACGACGCGTTCGGATTCCGCGAATCGGAGGTGGTCGCCCCCGGCCCGATCGAGGATCCCGCCACCTTCACCGTCGACGGCGTGACCTTCGGTCTGCAGACCTGCTTCGACCTGCGCTTTCCGGAGGGCTGCCGCCGGGTGGCGGCCGCGGGCGCGCAGGTGTTGCTCCTTCCCGCGCAATGGATTCCGGGACCGGGCAAACTCGATCAGTGGACCACGCTGCTCCGCGCTCGCGCGATCGAGAACACGGTCTACGTGGCCGCCGCCGACCACTGCGCCCCGCGCGGTGCGGGCGCGTCGATGATCGTCGACCCTTCCGGCAATCCGCTGGCCGAACTCGGTGATGCCCCCGGGATCGCCACCAGCCGCGTCGACCTCGATCACCTGCGCCAGATCCGCACCACCAACCCCAGCCTGAGCCTGCGCCGATTCACCGTCGAGCCATAGACTGGACGGCACCATGATCTATCCGGATCGTCGGTCGGCCGGTCGCACGCTGGGTGAATCGCTGTCGCACCTGCGGGCGTGGCATCCTCTCGTGCTGGGACTGCCGCGCGGCGGGGTGCCGGTCGCGGCCGCCGTGCGCGAGGTCATCGGCGGAGATCTGGATGTGCTGCTCGTCCGGAAACTCGGCGTGCCGTGGCAACCCGAACTGGCGATGGGGGCGATCGGCGAGGACGGGGTCCGGGTTCTCAACGACGACGTGGTGCGGCAGACCGGCGTGCGATCCGAACAGATCGCCGCCGTGGAGGAGGCCGAGCGCGCGGAATTGTCCCGCCGGCAGCGGATGGTGCGCGTGCAGGTGCCGCGAGTGCCGATTCACGATCGCGCGGTGGTGATCGTCGACGACGGGATGGCCACGGGCGCGACGGTCGCCGCGGCGTGCCGCGTGGCGCAATCGCACCGGCCCCGCTGGATCACGGTGGCGGTGCCGGTGTCCTCGATCGAGGCGATCGAGCGGCTGCGCGGCCTGGCCCGGGAGACGGTGTGCCCGCTGATTCCGCGTTCCCTCGGCGGGGTCGGCGGGGCCTATCGCGATTTCCATCAACTCGACGACGAGGAAATGCTGGACCTGTTGCGCACGGCGCACCAGCCCGACCCAGTTCTCGGCCTGGGTGCCGGCGAGGGGACGTTTGACCTCGGCCGGCGCTCCCGCCGCCAGGACTCCCTCGGGGATTTCGGTTCCGGGCTGGACCAGCGAGTGCGCGGCGATCATCGAACCGGCGCCGATCGTGGCCATATCGAGCACCGTGCTGCCGTTGCCGACGATCGCCTCGGCTCCGACGCTCGCGCCGTGCAGGACCACGCTGTGCGCGATCGTGGCGCCGGGCCCCACCTCCACGGGCACGTCGGGCGGGGTGTGAATCACGGTGTTGTCCTGCACATTCGCCCGCTCGCGGACGATGATCGGCGCGAGGTCGGCGCGCAGCACGGCGCCGTACCAGACCGAAGCGTTCGCCTCCACGCGCACATCGCCGATCAGGGTGGCGGTCGGCGCGATGAACGCGGTCGGATCCACCTGGGGGCGTTTACCTTCGAATTCGTAGCAGGGCATGCGTTCTCACCATTCGTTGTCGTCGGCGACCACTCGTTCCGCGGCCGCGACCATCGGGCGCAATTGCGCGGCAAAGGTTTCCGCGGTGACGCCGACGATATCGACCTCCGCGCGGGTGCGGACCGCGTAACGGCCGTCGCCGGTGACGTCGATCCAGCACAGCACGCCGAGCGGGCGCATGCTGTCGTCGGCGCGACGCGCGGAGACCACGATCTGACCGATGCCGTCGCGGGGCTGCTTGAGCAACCGCCGCATCCGCGCCGTGGTGGAGGGACCGGCGACCGGCACGGTCACCAGATCGCGACTGTCCTCGCGCACCCGGTCCAGCGGTGCGGTGCGGCGCGGTTCGGCCCCGGCCGGGCATTCCGGCAGCAGCGAGACCACCCGGGCCGCGAGGGTGCCCGAATTCCCGACGAACAGCCGCACGTCGCCGCCGCGATCGGGCGCGCTGCCGTGGCGCTGGGCCGCGACCACGGTGATGTGACCGGCGGCCGCGCCCAGCACCCGGACGGGCCGAGCCTCCCCCGCGCCGTGTTCGCCGAACACCTCGACGCATACGGTGGGCCGGGCGAGCAGTCGCAGCGCCGCCTCCAGATCGGGGTCCACGGTGCGGTCGCACCATTCGGTCAGCTCCGGGAGCTGCGCGGCCCGTTCGGCACTGTCGCGGGCGGACAATCGCACGGCGAGCGGATACGGGATCCGGTCACCGTCGATCCGTTGCCACGCCATCGCGAATTGATCGGGCGTCAGCGTCCATTTCACCGCCGCCGGACCGCCTCGGCTCCGGCCGTGACCCCGCGGTCAGTCATCCTCGGACCATTCGCCCAGCACGGGTGGGGTGGTCGGGTCGAGGTGCCCGACCAGTTCGCCGCCCGGCTCGGCCGGTTCGAGGAAGGTCGGCTCGTCGTCGAATTCGGAGTAGTAGTCCTCGTCCTCGTCCTCGTCGACACGGCGGATCGGCTTCGCCGCCACCGGGGTCGACGGTCCCTGTCGCACGGCATCGCCCGCGGCGAACGCGCCCCCGGCCAGGCCGCCCACGATGCCCGCGCCCATGCCGGACATCGAGTCGGCGCCGGGGTTGCGGTCCTGGTCGTGGTCGTCGCGCTTGGTCGAATCGGAATTCTGCGCCGTCGACGCCGGGCCGGTGGCCGCCCCGGCGGGACCCACGGCGGCCGCGGGGACCACACCGGGAGCGAGCGGTGCCCCGGCCGCGGGCTGCGCGGCAACGGACGGTTTCGACTGCGCGACACCATGATTCGTGGTCGCTACCACCGGCACCTCGGAGACCGCGGCGGCGGGAAGCGTGGTGTTCACCGGAGTCGTGATCGGTGTCGCGGGCTCTACGAGCGTCGGTGCGACCGCGGCGGGCGCCACGGCCGCGGGCCGATCGGCGGCCGGCTGGTCACCGCCGGGCCGGTCGCCGTCGGGCCGGTCGCCGCCCGGTTCGCTCGGCCGATCCCCCGGAGCCGCTTCCGGCCCCTGCGGTCCGTCCACGGTCGGCGTCACCCGAGAGCCCGTCACCCGGCCGACCAGATCCGCACTGCCGCCACCCGGTGCGGTCGCCTCGTCACCCGGTGGCACGACAGCGGGATTCGGGTACATGCCGCCGTCGGGAAACGCCGGCACGCTGTCGCCGGTGCGCAGGAAGACACCGGCATAGACCGAATCCATCACCCGCACGGCGTCCTGCCGCACGTTCTCGGCGCTCTTCTGCACGACGACGTTGGCGGCCGCCTGTTTCGGATCCAGCAGTCCCGCTTCCAGATCCGGATGTGCGGTCACCTGTTGCGATACCGAGGCGCGCAATGTCTCGGCTGCGTCGTTGGCCTGCGCGAGTCGTTGTCCGACAACCGCCATCACATCGGACAGCTGCTGGCCCAGCCGTTCGAAGGCGGTCACCGCGTCGGCGGCCAGTTGCGCGGCACCACCGCGCCAGCCGTCGGCGATGGCGCCGCGGATTTCGGTATGCGCGGACTGGACGGCATCGGCCATCCCGGCCGCCGAACTCTGCCAGGCCTGGCGGCCGGCGGTGAGGATCTCGGGATTCAATTCCTGGACCCCACACTGGATTTCGCGATGGGTGAGGTTGTCGAACACCTCGACCGTCGGGGCGTAATCCGGGTCGGTATGCCCCTGCGCCGGCGGTGTTCCGTTGCCGCTGACCCTATGCATGTCCGACCCCCACCGGCTGCGACGGCTGTACCACGACCGCGGGTGGTGCGGTCTTCCCGATCGCCGCGGCGGCATCGGCATCGTGCTGGGCATAGGCGGCCGCGGCGGCACGCAGCGTCTGCGCCAATTGCCGTGCGGCATCGGCATATTCGCGTAACCGATCGACCGCGTCGGCGGCCTTGCTCTCGAAACCGCGGCGCAGCGACTGCCCCGACTCGAAGCCGCCGAATCCGGGCAGCGACGCGGCCGCGCCGAGGATGCGGATCTGCTGCTCGACCTGCTCGGCCAGTGACTCGTATCGACGCGCGCAGCGTTCGTGGGTGCCGTCGCCCACCAGTACGCCGTCGATCCACAGCTCTCCGTCGTCGACCGCCTGGGCCAGCGCACCGACATCGTTGCGCAGATCCCCGGCCTCTTGTGACTGCATCGCGGTCCCCCTTTCTCAACCCACTTCCGCGGCGCGGTAACGACGGTCCGCGACCTCGCGAATCCACTCCGCGATATCGGCGGTGACTGCCGCGTGCACCGGCTCGTGCAGCAAATCGTGCCCGGCATCGGTGTACTCGTGCAACCCCACCGACCGGTGCCGGGCCGACCATTCGCGCGCGGAGTCGATCGGTGCGCGACGGTCGTCCACACCGTGCAGCGCCAGGATCGGTAGTCCGGGTGGCAGGGCGGCGGGCGATTCGGCGGCCCGTTTCGGGGTGCCGGTCAGCACCATGCCCGCGCACCCGGCCATCTCCGGCAGCGACATCGACGCGAGACAGGTCGCCGCGCCCAGCGAGTGGCCCGCCAGGAACAGCGGCGGATCGGGCTGCTCGGCGCGCATCGCCCGCACCAGCGCGGCGGTGTCGGCCGCCAGTTCGGGGAGCGTTCCCGGCGCCGCCGGGTCGCCTTCGCTCAGCCCCTGACCCGCGGTGTCCAGACACCAGAGCTCGATCTCGCGCGCACCCAGGGCACGACCGAACCGATGGTAATGCCCGCTGTGCTGGCCGGTTCCGGGCAGGAACGCCACCACCGCCACCGGCCGCTCCACCGGCCACCGCCGATAGTGCAGTCGACCGCGGGCACCCTGGAAGTACGGCATCACCCCATTGTCACGGGCGGGTCGCCGGTGAGCGGGCCCGGCCCGGCGAAGTGAGACCGATATCCGACACGCCCCCCTCACGCCACGCCGTACGACCTCGAAAGATTACGCTGTTGCGCGACTCGGCACGCGAGCGGTGCGTCGGCCGCGTGCGGGTGTCCGGACTCAGGAGGGCCGCGATTGATTCTGTTCGGTGATCGTGTCGTGTGCAGCACCGATGACCTGGTGAGGGCAGCGCGCTGCGAATTCGCGCTGCTGCGCGCGCTCGATACCGAACTGGGCCTTGTCGTTTCGCCGAATCCGACCGATCCGGTGAGCTTTCCGCTGGGTTCGGACACACTGTCGGACGACGTGTTCGACGATGTGTACGCGGCTCTCGGCGCGGCCGTGATCGGCATCGATTCGCCGGCCGCCACGGCCACGGAATTGCGCCGCGCACATGAGCAGACCGTCGCCGCACTCGGCACCGACGCGCCGGCGATATTCGGGGCCACCTTCTTCGACGGATCCTTCGCGGCCGGATGCGCCGTCCTCGTCCGCCGCGACGACCTCACGCCGGTTCGGCCCCGGCGATCGGCGGCCGCGGCACTGCCCGACGTCGGCGCGACCGGCGAATCCGCGACAGCGGCCGCCGACGCCCCGGACCGCGACGCCGCGCCTACTCCGCATTCCTCCTTCATCCTGTACGTCCGTTCGATGTCGTCCGATGTCGCGGCGCTCATGGAGGCCGCGGCGTGTGCGCGCATGGTGCGCGCCAACGGATTCGACGTCGATCCGTGGGTCCGGATCCGGGATGCCGCGGGCGCGGAACGGATCTACGAGCTCGGTCCGGCCGAAACCGTGTACGCGGCGCGACGGATTCGGCTCGCCACGATCCTCGCCGCCAAACAGGACGAACTGCTGCCCGTGCAGTGGGGAGACCGCCGCTACCTCGCCTGCGGGCAATGCGCGAGCTGCACCGCCGAACTGGTGGCCGGGCGTGATCTGCTGCTGGTGGCCGGGATGCGACCGTCGGTGCGTGCGCAGCTGCGCGATGCAGGCATCACCACGGTCGATCGCCTCGCCGCCGCGGATTCGTCGGTGACCGGCGTTGCGGTACAGACGTTTTCGACGCTGCGGCGGCAGGCCGAGCTGCAGTTGCGCCGCGAGCGTTCCGGGCGCCCGGCCTATGCGGTCACCGATGCCGCCGCGTTCGGCGAGCTGGCCCGGCCCGACACCGGCGACGTCTTCGTCTCGGTCGCCGGATCGGCCGTCGGCGTCGGAGTCGCCGCGCGTGGTGCGGACGGTGGCGAGGGCGTGTTCCTGTTCCACGCCTTCACCACGCACGATCCGGTGGCGCTGCTGGAATTTCTGGCCGACCGCCAGCAGCACCATCCCGACCTGCGGATCTACCACTTCTGTTCGCCGATCCGGACGCTGCTTGCCGACCTGTGCGCACGCTGCGGCGCCGACGAGGAGACCGCCGACGAGCTGCTCGGCGCGCTGCTGGACCTGTATCCGATCGTGCGTTCCGCGCTGCTGATCGGCGCCCGGTCCTATGATCTGCCGGAAGTACTCGGCCTGCTCGACCCCGAGGCGGAACCGGTTCGCGCCGATCTCGAATCCTCCTGTGCGGCAACGCTGCGGCTGCGCGAGCGACTGTGCGAACTCGCCGCCGAGCACGACATCCAGCCCTGCCCGGTCCCCCGCCGCACCCTCGCCGAACAACCGGCCGCGGTGGAGGCGGCGCTGCGCGAATTCGCCTTCGACTACGACGACACTCGCAGTGCCGGACAGCAAGCCGCCGCGATGATGGCCGCGGTCCTGGGTTATCACCGGCGCGAGCGTCAGCCGCTGCACTGGGCGCACGAGGACCGCCTGCATCGGCCGATCGGTGAATGGGCCGATACCCCGGGGGTTCTCGTCGCGGACTGGGCCAGCGTCGACACGAAATGGCAGCACACCGACGACCGGCCGATGCGGCGCTACCTGAAGCTGACCGGCAGGCTCGGCACCGGACGTCCGCCGCCTCCGGGCACCGCGGTACGCACGCTCTACGATTCGCCCGTCCCCGACCTGCCGGCCACCCCCGGCCGGCGCGCCACCGCGGCGGCGACGGTCCTCGGCTTCGCCCTCGACGACAACTTCGACGATGTGGTGCGGGTGGAGGAGCTGCTACCGCCGGGATGCGCACCCTACGACGAACTGCCGGTCGCCATCGTGCCCGATCCGCCGGGCCGCGACGACAATCTGGAACAGGCGCTGAACGCCGTGGCGCACGATCTGCTGGTCAGCCTGCCGGACGTCCCGCTGACGGCGGCCTTCGATCTGCTGTGCCGGCGGCGGCCCCGGCTGCACGGCGCGACCGCGCTGCCGCAGGTCTTCGGCGACTACGCGGCCGCGATCACCGCGGCGGTGCTCGATCTCGACCACTCGTATCTCGCGGTGCAGGGGCCCTCGGGCACCGGCAAACTCGACACCGCGGCGCGGGTGATCGAGCGGCTGGTGACCCGCTACAAGTGGCGCGTCGGGGTGGTGGCGCAAACGCATTCGGCCGCCGAGGTGCTGCTCGACGCCGTGGTCCGCGTGGGCGTACTGCCCGAACTGGTCGCCAAATCGGATGTGCACACCGTGGCTCCGGAATGGCTGGGAATCGCCGCCGACCGCTATCCGCGCTTCCTCGACAACGCGGTGAACGGTTGTGTGATCGGCGGACTGACCGGCGATTTCACCGATCCCGACCAGGTGGCGCCGCAGAGTCTGGACCTCCTGGTGATCGCCGACGCCGGGTATTTCCCGCTGGCGCAGGCGATCGCGGTCGGCGCGTCGGCGCGCAATCTGCTGCTGATCGGCGATCCCGCTCCGCTGCCGGGTACCGGCCTGCATCCCGAGCGCGTCCACGAATCGGCCCTGGGTCGCATCGTCGGCGACAACCCCACGGTGCCCACGGCTTTCGGCTATTTCCTTGAGCGCACCTGGCGGATGCATCCCCAGGTGTGCGGGCCGGTGTCGTCGCTGCGCTACGGCCGCCGGCTGCGCTCCAACGAGACGGTCACCCTCGCCCGCGAACTCGAGGGCGTCGCGCCGGGTGTGCGAGCGGTGCCGGTCGAACATCACGGCAACAGCACCGAATCCGCGGAGGAGGCCCGCGAGATCGTCCGTCAGGTCCGGTCCCTGCTTGGCCGCACCTGGCGCCAGGGCGTACTCACGCGGCGGCTGCATCCGCACGACATTCTGGTGGTCACGCCCTATCACGCGCAGGTGGCACGCATTCGAATGCTGTTGTCGCGGGCCCGGATCGAGGACGTGGTGGTCGGCACCGCCGATCGCTTCCGCGGCCGGGAGGCGGCGGTCGTGCTGATCTCGATGACAACCTCGGCCCCCGCCGACGCACCACACGGAATGGACGATCTGCTCTCGCGGCATTGGCTGACCACCGCTGTCTCCCGGGCGATGTGGTCGGCGATCGTCGTGGCGTCGCCGCTGCTCACCGACTATCTGCCCGAAACCCCCGAACAGCTGCCCGATCTGGCCGCCTACCTCGAACTGACCGGGCGCGGCTAGCCGAAGTTGCGGCCCTCGCCCCGATACGTCGGCACCGTGGTGCGCCGGTCGTCGGCATCTACGATGTGGATGGCGTCGAAGCGTTCGCAGAGCTCACCGGCCTTGGCGTGGCGCATCCACACTCGATCCCCGACGGCCAGGTCCGCTGCGCCCGTGAACGGCGTCTGCACCTCGCCCGCACCCTCGGTGCCGATCAACCGTAACCCCTTGGGCCACACCGGCTTCGGCACTCGTGAGGCACCGGCCGGACCGGAGGCGATATAGCCGCCGGCGAAGACGGTGGCGATCTCGGCAGCCGGGCGGCGCAGCACCGGCAGCGCGAAATACAGCGCGGGACGAGGCGTGAACGCGCGATATCCGTCGAACAGCGTAGGCACATAGAGACCGGATCCGGCCGTCACCTCGGTGACCTCGGGTGCCGCCACACTCACCTCGATGGACCCGCTGCCGCCGCTGTTGACGATCTCGAGCTCACCGGCCACCGAACGCACGGCGTCGAGCACATGCGTACGGCGAGTGCCGATTTCGGCCGCGGAGAGCCGTTTGACCAGCCGCACCGCGGGATTGGTGTCGGGCAGGCCGGCGATCTGGGCCTCGTAGGTCATCACACCCACCACCCGGAAGCCGCGCTCGCGAGCGACCCGGGCCAGCCGCTCGGCCTGCTCCGGAGTCCGGATCGGCGATCGGCGCACTCCCAGGTGCAGCGGGCCGATCCGCAACGAGGCGTCGACGTCCAGGCACACCCGCGGGCTGATTCCGGCGCCACCGACCGCGGCGCGGATCAGATCCAGCTGGGCGACGTCGTCGATCATCAGCGTGATCGAGTCGAGCAGGGTGGCGTCGGCGGCCAATTCGGCCAGCGCGGCGCGATCGACGCTCGGATAGCCGAGCAGAATGTCGCGTGCCCCGTGTCCGGCCAGCCACAGTGCCTCACGCAACGAATAGGACATGATGCCGGCGAATCCGCCGTGGCCGGTGAGCTGCGATCCGAGCACTTCCTCGAGGACCGCGCGGCAGCGCACCGATTTGCTGGCCACCCGGATCGGCACGCCGCGGGCCCGGCGCACCAAATCTGCGGCGTTGGCGCGCAGGGCGCTCAGGTCCAGCGCGGCCAGGGGCGGATCGAGGTCCGCGGTGGCGGCGTGCAGGTCGGCGATGGGCGACGCGTCTGTCACCACATCAGCCAATCACGAAACTGGTCAAACGTCCAGGAGAACCCGGCGCGTCGTTACCGATCGACCGCCTTGGTGATCAGCGTGGCGACCAGATCGTCCAGCACCACGAGTGTGGTCTCGTCGTCACCGTCGGCGAGCCAGCGCAGCACGGCGCCCTGGATCACGGCCAGCACATACGCCGATATCGCCGCCACCGGCTCGATCCACTGGGTATCGGAACGCTCGGCACACGCGTACAGCGCCGCACCGACCTCGGCGTCCAGGTCGCGCAGCCACTCCGTCGCCGAGAGACCGGGGCAGTCGGCCTCGCCCTCCCAGCGGCGGCGTAAGGAACTGATCGTGAGATCCAGCGTGTGCACCTGCCGTTGCGGGGTGGCCCGGATGGCCGACCACATCGCACTCACGCCGGCATGCAGAACCACCCGCAACGCGCGCGTGCCCGTGCAGTCGCAGGCGGCCGACGCGGCGTCGATGGCCTCCTGCACGATCGGCCGCGGCCGGACCCGAATCATCTCTCCACTAGCGCTCAACGACGACTCCCTCGGCGAAAGAACTCGCGCACCTCGCCTGCGCGGCTCGCTCAACGGGCATCAGATCCGCGGTGATCTCTTCCGAGGTCTACCCCGGGCGGCCCGTTCAACATCCGTCAATGTTAGAGGGTTTTCGGGGATCGTGACCAGGTTCAACGGGTCATTCCGTACTGAAAGATTGTTTTGTTACCACCCCGACACATCCCGCGGTGGGGTTCGGCGGTGGATCCGCCACGGTCAGGGCGGCTGCCGCGCGGGCGCAAACGCTCAGAACTCTACGGCCTCGGGCCGGGAATCGTTATATCGATGTGGGCGAGCACACAGCTGAGCCATCGCCGCCCACCGTGTCGAACCCGCCGATAACCTGGAGTCGTGACAACGGTGCGCCCCGATCATCTCCACATTCCCGGCACCTTCAACTACCGCGACGTCGGCGGCCTGCGCACGGCGAGCGGGACCAAGATTCGCAGCGGAGTTCTGCTCCGGTCGGCTCAGCT
The DNA here is from genome assembly GCF_001665695.1 of Nocardia sp. 852002-51101_SCH5132738. Taxonomy (NCBI): domain Bacteria; kingdom Bacillati; phylum Actinomycetota; class Actinomycetes; order Mycobacteriales; family Nocardiaceae; genus Nocardia; species Nocardia sp. 852002-51101_SCH5132738. Next base: position 148,982 of record NZ_LZML01000004.1, read on the forward strand.
GTGCCGGCTCGACGAACGCGGACACGACATCCTGCGCCGGCTCGGCGTCGCCACCGTGCACGATCTGCGCGGGCCCGGCGAGGCCGACCGGATGGGCGTCGACGTCCTTCCCGACGGCGTGCGGCTGGAGGTGACACCGTTCCACTCCGGGGTCGGCGCCGCCCGGGCCCCGCACGAGGCTCCGGAGGCGACGGCGCAGCCGCCGCACGAGGCCGCCGCGCGCGACGACGCCGCGACGACCGGCCGCCACCTCGACCTGCTCGAGGTCTACGCCGAATTCCCCTCGATGCCGGAGGCGGGACTCGCGATCACCGCCATGGCCCGGTCGCTGGCCCGCGGCGACGGCGCGGTGCTGGTGCACTGCGCGGCCGGTAAGGACCGCACCGGCTGGGCGGTCGCCACCCTGCTGCGGGCCGTCGGCGTCACCGAGGACGACGTCCTGGCCGATTATCTGCTCAGCAACGAGGCCGTCGAATCGCTGGCCGCCGACGTGGCGCGCAATTCCGGCGAGTCGCTGCCGCCCGCCCTGCTGGGCGTGAGCATCGAATACCTCGCCGCCGGCACCGAGGCCATGCACCGCCACTACGGCACCCTCGACGCCTATCTCGAGGCCATCGGCATCACACCGCAATTGCGGGCCGCCCTGCACACCCGCATGCTGGAGTGATCCAGTCCTGTCGGCCGGCACCGGCTATCCGGTGCGGTGGACCAGGCCGTCGGTGTCGATGCTGACCTGATTTCCGGTGTGGAACCAACTGCCCGTGAACCGCGATTGCGTGGTCTGCGGGTCGTTCCAGTAGCGCGGGGTGATATTCGGCCCGCGACAGAGCAATTCGCCGCTGCCCACCCCGGCCCGCGGCCCCCACAGCGCCAATTCGGTACCGCCGAACGGGAATCCGAGAACGTCGCTGCCCGGCGTCACGCCGCTGTCCATCAGGGCCAATCCGATGCCGCTGGTTTCGGTCGCACCCCATACCGACCACTGCCGGGCCAGCGGAAACACCTCGCGCAGCGCCTCGGCGACGATTTCGGCGGTGCCGGCGTCGGTCGCGGCCAGTTCGGCACGATGTCCCGCACTGCACACCTGGCGCACGCCCTCCGCCCGCAATCCGGCCAGTTCCGGGAGCAGGCCCGCGAAGATGCGGGGCGTCGCGGCCACCATATCGATACGTTCGGCGACGATCGTCTCGGCGATCATCGCCGGATCCGGGGCGAGGACGACCGTGCCGCCCACGGCGAAGGTCGGCAGCAGTTGATCGACACAGCCGCTCGCGTGCGCCAGCGGCATCAGGACCAGATTGCGCAATCCTTCGGTCGGCAGGTCGAAGGCGCCCACCACCGAGCGCACCGCCGACAGCAGATTCTCGTTGGTCAACTCGACGCCGCGCGGACCGCCCGGCGCCTCCGAAAGGCCCTGGCTCGCAGCGCCGCTGGTGTAGCACAGCAGGGCGAGCTCGCTCAGCGAGGCACCGTCGTCGATGAAGGCCGCGCCGTCGGGGAAGTCGGCGTACCCGGCGTCCGCACCGCCGCCGTCGAGGACGAAATCCGCGCAGCTGTCCGCGATCACCTGGGCGGCCACGGCATCGGGCAGCCCGTCGTACACCAGCACCGGCACCGCACCGGACAACAGGGCGCCGAGGAAGGCCTGGACCCAACGCGCGCCCACCGGCATCCGCACGGCAACCCGGTCGCCGTAACCGATTCCGTGTTCCTGAAGTCCGCCGGCGATCCGGGAGGCGGCATGCCACAGCTGCCGGTAGGTCAGCCGCGGACCGCCGATTTCGACGACCGCCTCCCGGGCCGAAAACGCGTGTACCTGCACATCGAGCAGTTCGGTGAGGGCCGGATTGAGATTTCCGTACCGCAGCACGCCGTCGGCACCGCGAGCAAGAGGGTTGCCGCACCACGGATTTCGCGTCTGCGGATATTCGATCAGAAGCTGCGTCATCAAGTCCCTCCGGATGCCTCGATCAACAGGCATCTGTGACTATATGACGCAGATCACAATCGCGGGGCGTTAGGCGACAAAGATGTCCGGGCGATCACCGCCCTGTGTAGCTCGCCTTCCCCGGGCCCACCTCCAGGAAGCTGCGCACCGCACCCCGCAAATCCTCGGTTTCGAACAGTTCACCGGAGACCTTGGGCGTCACCGAATCGGCATGTTCGACGCCGCCGGAACGCCATGCCGCGATGATCTGCTTGGTGGCCGCGTGCGCGCGGGTCGGGCCGTCGGCGAGGCGGGCGGCCAGCGCCCGGGCCGCGGTGTCGACATCCTCGTGCACCGCGTTGACCACACCCCAGTCGGCGAGGGTGGCCGCGTCGTACAGGTCGCCGGTCATGACCAGCTCCCGCGCCCGGCCGGAACCGGCGCGCTCGGCCAGCCGCTGCGGGCCGCCCATCGACGGCGTCAGGCCCACGACCGTCTCCACCAGCCCGAACTTGGCCTTCGGCGAGGCCAGCAGGATGTCGCAGGCCAGCGAGATCTCGAAGGCAGCGGTCAGGGTGAGGCCGTGGGCGGCGAAGACGACCGGGCACGGCAGGGCCTCGACCGGGTGGATGATGCCCTGGAACAGGCGCTGCCACAGTTCGGCGCCCTGATCCACGCTCAGCCCGTCGAATTCGTGGACGTCGACCCCACCGGAGACGACCTTGCCCTCGGCGCGGATCAGCAGCGCGCGCGGCGGATTCGCGGTCAACTCGGCGAGATCGGCGGCGAGCGATCCCAGCAGCGCCGAATCGAACAGGTTCAACGGCGGATGGTCGATGGTGATGATCGCGAGCTGGGCGCCGGCCTCTGTCTCGGTCCGCTCCAACCGGGTGGGTTTCGAATCGCTCATCGGCCGAATCTATCCAGAACCAGTCGTAACCGGTACCCCGGCCGCCGGTCTGCCAGACTGGTCCGGTGGATACCTCGCCGATCGAGCACGCCGGTTCGAACACCGCGACCTATGTCGAGCCCGGCGAATTCAAACGCGATACGAACTACATCACGACCCGGATCACCGCCGACGGCCGCGACGGCTATCCCGTCGAACCGCAGCGTTATCGGCTGATCGCGGCGCGGGCCTGCCCGTGGGCCAACCGCACGCTGATCGTGCGGCGGCTGCTCGGCCTGGAGCAGGTGATCTCGCTGGGGTTGTGCGGGCCGACCCACGACAAACGCAGCTGGACCTTCGACCTCGATCCGGACGAGGTGGACCCGGTGCTGGGCATCCACTTCCTGCGCGACGCCTACCTCGCGCGCGACCCGGAGTATCCGCGCGGCATCACGGTCCCGGCGGTGGTGGACGTGCCGACCGGACAGGTGGTCACCAACGACTACCCGCAGATCACGCTCGACTTCTCCACCGAGTGGACGCAGTTCCACCGGCCGGGCGCGCCGCAGCTGTATCCCGAACCGCTGCGCGCCGAGATCGATCAGGTGAACCGGCGCGTCTACACCGAGGTCAACAACGGTGTCTACCGCTGCGGCTTCGCCGGCAGCCAGGATGCCTACGACGCCGCCTACGATCGGCTGTTCACCGCGCTGGACTGGTTGTCGGAACGATTGAGCGAACAGCGTTACCTGGTCGGCGACACCATCACCGAGGCCGATGTGCGGCTGTTCACCACGCTGGTGCGGTTCGACCCGGTGTATCACGGCCATTTCAAATGCAATCGGAACAAGCTGACCGAACAGCCCGTGCTGTGGGCCTACGCGCGCGACCTGTTCCAGACCCCGGGCTTCGGCGACACCATCGATTTCACGCAGATCAAGCGGCACTACTACATCGTGCACAGCGATATCAATCCGACCGGGATCGTGCCGAAGGGGCCGGAACTGTCGGGCTGGCTGACACCACACGGCCGAGAAGCACTGGGCGGCAAGCCCTTCGGGGACGGCACCCCGCCTCCGCCGCCCCTGCCGGGGGAGCGGGTTCCGGCCGCCGACTGGGTCTGAGCGTCACCGGGCGGAGGCTGTCCCCGCCTCCGCACCGGATCCGCTCGTGCGTCGTTTCGTCAGGCGGAGGTTCCCGCGTAGGTGCCGAAGCTCCAGAACACGCCTTCGGGATCGCGGCAGGTGAATCCGCGCGAGCCGTAGTCCTCGTCGCGGAGCCCGCGCACGATGGTCGCACCGGCGGCGCGGGCGCGTTCGTAGAGTCCGTCCGGGTCGTCGACGACGATGTACACCGAGCCGGTCCCCGGCGGCTGCTCGCAGAGCGCGGAATCGTCGCGCTGCGAACCCAGCATGATCCCGCCGCCGCCGGGCCAGCCGAGTTCGGCGTGCTGGACCACGTCGGCGGTGCCGTAGCGGGCGACTTCTACGAAGCCGAAGGCACGCTGCAGGAAGTCGATCGCCGCCGGGGCGTCACGGTAGATGAACGTCGGCCACAGCGGGGCGGTCGTCGTCGCGGTACGGGTCGTTGCGGTATCGGTTGTTTCGGTCATGCACCCAGCCTTTCTCGCCCGGGTCCCCGTCGTCTTGGACGAATGGGAACACCTCGCGCGCACGCCACGCCGACGGCGGGCAACCGGCCAGTTCGCGCCACTCGCGGGCCATATGGGCCTGGTCGTAATAGCCGGTCGCGGCGGCCACCTCGGCGATGCTCACCTCGGGGCGGCGCACCATGCGATGCGAGACCTCGAAGCGGGTCAGCCGCGCGGCCTCCTTCGGCGTGATGCCGAACTCGCCGGCGAATCGCGCGGCCAGATGCCTTCTGCTCCAGCCGATCTCGTGCGCCACCCGATCGACCGCGGGTGCGCCGGCGGGGTCGGTCAACAGCCGCCAGGCCCGGCGGAGATTGGCGTCCATCTCGAGCCGGCGCGAATCGATCGCGGCGACCCGCGCGCAGAAGACCTCGTCCAGCACGGCGAACCGCGCCCGCCAGTCGGAGATCGCGGCGATCCGCTCCCGCACCCGTTCGGCCTCGGGCCCCAGCAGATCCGACAGATCGACGATCCACTCCCCCAGCTCACCGGCGGGTATGCCGAACAGCGCCCGCGCGGCCTGCGGTGTCACCGCCAGCTGGATTCCGTGCTGGTAGCCGTTGTGCGCGATCAGTGTCGGCCGCAGCGTCAGCCCGCCGGCCAGCGCGTCCCAGCGGCCTCCGGCCTGGTCGGGATGGGAGGACACCGGCACGTCGATCGGTTCGTCGATGGTGAGGATCACCGTGATCGAGGTACTCGGCATGCCGACGTGCACGCCCGGATCGAATCCGCGCAGCAGATAGCCGTCGTAGCGGCCGAGATAGGGCCGCAACGACGGGGCGGGCAACCGGCGCGCTCCCGCGGAGACACCACTCACCCTCTCCACGGTAGGCGGCGCGGAGCCGCGGTGGAACCGGACCCGGGCGCGGTTCGTTGCACGGACGACGGCCGTATCGGCCACCGTCGCCGACTTCGTCCGCGGCCGTCGGATCGGCACCACTAGAGTTTGTGCCGACCGGACGAGAGGGGTGCGTTACCGATGTTCGACAGCGGCGTGGAAAAGGCCGTGCGGTCACTGCTGGACAACGGGGCACAAGTGCAGGCTCCCGCGGTCGCGAAGTACGTCGACCGGTTCCGCCGGGCACATCCGGACGAGAGTCCGGCTCAGATCCTCGATCGGCTGGAGAAGATCTATCTCACGACCGTGACCGGCAGCGGCACCGCGGTGGGCGCCACGGCCGCCGTGCCCGGGGTGGGCACCCTGACCTCGCTCGCGGCGATGAGCGCGGAAACCACCTTCTTCCTCGAGGCCTCGGCCGTCTTCACCCTGGCCGTCGCCGCCGTCCACGGCGTCGCCCCCGAGGACAAGGAACGCCGGCGTGCGCTGGTGCTGGCGGTGGTGCTCGGCGAGAGTGGTATGGAGATCGTGCAGCAGAGCGTGGGCCATTCGGCCAAGAACTGGGGCACGCTGCTGGCGGAGCGGATCCCGGGCATCAAGGGCATGAACGAATCGCTGATGAAGCGATTCGTCGTCCAGTTCGTCACCAAGCGCAGCATGCTCATGTTCGGCAAGATCCTGCCGGCCGGAATCGGCGCGGCCGTCGGCGGATTCGGCAACCGCGCCCTGGGAAAGAATGTGATCGGCAACGCGCACAAGGCATTCGGCCCCGCACCGATGCGGTGGTCCGGCCGTACCGCACGCGGTACCGTGATCGACGCCGATCCGCTTCCGGCACTGGGTAATCCGGACGGCACCGCCTCCGGTTCGACGGCCGAGCAGCGATGAGCGCGGCCCGCTCGCTCGCCGTCTCGATCAGCGGACTGCACAAGCAGTTCGAGGGTGTGGTCGCCTTACGCGATGTCGGGTTCTCGGTTCCGGCCGGCACCACCGCGGCCCTCGTCGGCCCGCCCGGATCCGGAAAATCCACGCTGATCCACATTCTGCTCGGACTGCTGCGAGCCGATTCCGGCGTCGCCGAGACCTTCGACGGCGGCGGGATCGGCGCGGTGCTGCAGCCGCGCGGACTGCACCCGGCCCGGACCGTGCGCGCCCAGTTGCGGGTGTACGCGGCCGCCGCGGGTGTCGACGACGAGCGGGTCGACGCCCTGCTCGCGATGCTGCGCCTCGACGAGGCCGCCGCCACGCGGGTGCGGGATGTTCCCGACGGCCTGCGCACGCGGCTCGCGGTGGCGCAGGCACTGCTCGCACAGCCGCGCCTGCTGGTGCTCGACGACCCGTTCGAAGGTCTCGAATCGCCCGAGCGGGCATGGCTTTTCGACTATCTACGGGCTCATGCCCGGCGCGGTGGCACCACCCTGTTCACCTCGCAGAGCCTGGCCGCGGCCGTGCCGGTCTGCGATCAGGTGATCGTGCTCTCGGCCGGTTCGGTGGCCTATCAGGGCAGTCCGCGGCGGCTGCGGCGCAACCATCCGGATCGGCTGGTGGTCGCGGCGTCGAGCCCGATCGCGCTGGCCACCACGCTGGCCGCGCAGGGCTTCACCGACGCGGTGATGCGCAGTGACGGCCGACTTGCCGTCGCCGAGGCTTCTCGCGCCGAGATCGAGGCCGCCGCGGCGCTGGCCCGGGTCCATCTCGGCGAGGTGGTGGCCGAACCCGTCCACCCGGATCGGGTGCTGGCCATCCTCACCAAATCGTCCGCGCCGCCGGCCTATCCCGCCCCCGCCCCTGCGACCATGTACGGAACGCGATGATGCTGCCGACCCTGCCCACCGTTCCCGCCGAGGTGAACCGGGCGGCGACCGCCGAACTGCGCAAGATCACCGCGGTGCGCTCCGGCTGGATGCTGCCCCCGGTGCTCGCGGCCGTGGGCTTCGTCGTCGCCTCGGCCTCCGCGTTGCGCGGGTCGGGTCCGCAACCGCGCGAGGCGCTGGTCACCGGGACCGCGACAGTCGGGTTGTATCTGGCGATCGCGGTGGCGGTGGGTGCGGCGGCGATCGGCGGCGCGGTCGCGGCCGGCGACGAATACCGCTACCGCGGCATGGAACTCACCGCGCTGTTCACGCCCGGCCGCAACGTGCTCTTCGGCGCGAAAGCCGGTGTGGCCGCGGCCTATTCGCTGATTCTCGCGGCGTGCGCGGAGATCGGCGCGGCGCTGGGCCTGCTGGCCTTCGGGCGGCACACCGTCGAATTCGGCTGGCGACTGGTGGGGGTGTTCGGCGGCGGCCTGCTCGCGGCGGTGTGCTGGGGCGTGATCGGCGTGGGCCTGGGATTGCTGGTGCGTTCACCCAATCTGGCCGTGATCGCGATGGCGGGATGGCTGTTCATCCTGGAACCGCTGATCTGGCTGGTCGCCAAGGGCGCGGGCATCGCGGGGGTGGTGGTGCTGCTGCCGGGTTCGGCCACCATCGGCTCGGTCGCGGTCGGTTCGTTCCCCGAGAGTCCGTTCCTGCCGCCGAATGCGGCCTCGGCCGTGGTGCTGGTGGTCTGGGCGATCGCCGCCGGGGCGGCCGGTTGGTGGTATCTGCGCACGCGCGACATCTGATTCGACAGCCGATCCGGGTGGAATTTCCCGCACGGGGTGCGGGAGACGCCGGGTGTCGGGGCGCGTCGGTACCGTCGAATCGACATGAACGACACCGAAACCCTCGACCCCGGATCCCGCCGCGACGCCGGCTCGGCCGCGGCGGCACCCTCCCGCCGCGCGCCCGATGCGGGCCGCGGCGGCTGGTTGCGACGGCTCTGGACTGCCTGCGCCGGTCATCCGCGGGTGCTCGCCGGCGTCGTTCTGGCCGTGGTCGCGGGAGCCGGCGCGGAGGCCGCGGCACCCCTGGCCGCGAAGGCCGCGTTGGACCGGGCCCGGGCCGGCGAGGTCGGGGCACTCGCTCCGATCGCCGCGATATTGGTCGCCCTGGCCATAGCCCGCTTCGCGGCGACCTACGGGCGGCGCTGGCTCGCGGCACGGCTGGCGCTCGACGTCCAGCACGAGGTGCGGGTGGACCTGCTCACCGCGCTGCACCGCTACGACGGACCGCGACAGGACCGGTTGCGCACCGGCCAGGTGGTGTCGCGCTCGATCAGCGATCTGCAGTTGGTGCAGGGGCTGCTCGCGATGGCGCCGCTCTCGGCCGCCTCGCTGCTGATCTTCGTCTTCGCCGCGGTGGCCATGCTGGTGCTCTCGCCGCCGCTGGCCCTGGTGTCGTTGCTGACCGTGCCGGTGCTGGCGCTGGTGGTGTACCTGGTGCGGCCGCGGCTGCACGCGGCCACCTGGTCGGCGCAGCAGCGGGCGGCCGATCTGGCCCAGCACGTCGAGGAAACCGTCACCGGCGTGCGGGTGGTGAAGGGTTTCGGCCAGGAATCGCGGATGGTGCGGATTCTGGAGGAGCACGGGCGGCGGCTCTACGCGCACCGGATGCGCGCGGCGCGCATCGATTCCCGGTTCGCGCCGACGGTGTCGGCGATTCCACAGGCCGGGCTGGTGATCGTGATCGCCCTCGGCGGCACGCTGGCGCTGCGTTCGGTGATCGGCGTCGGCACCTTCCTGGCCTTCGCGACCTACGTGACCATGATGGCTTCGAGCACCCGGATCCTGGCCAACGTCCTGGTCATGGCGCAGCTGACCCGGGCGGCGGCCGAACGCGTCTATCAGGTCATCGACGAGGCTCCGGAGACCATCGACCCGCCCGATCCGCAACCGCTGCCGGAGGGGCCGCTCGGGCTGCACATCCGAGGCCTCACCTTCGGATTCGACCCGGGACGCCCGGTGCTGCACGATTTCGATCTCACCGTGCGCCCCGGCGAGACGGTGGCGGTGATCGGACCGGCCGGCTCCGGAAAATCGACGCTGACACTGCTGCTGCCGCGATTCCACGCGCCCGAGTCGGGACGGATCAGCCTCTTCGGGGCGGACCAGGATCCGGAGACCGCCGGGATCGATATCGGGCGGGTGCGGGCCGCCGATCTGCGCGAGGCGATCGGCGTCGTCTTCGACGAGCCGTTCCTGTTCTCCGACACCATCTCCGCCAATATCGCGCTCGGGGCACCGGATGCCGGTTCCGAGGAGATCCGCGCGGCCGCCCGGATGGCCGCGGCCGACGAATTCATCCGCGCCCTGCCGGACGGTTACGACACCGTCGTCGGCGAGCGCGGCCTCACGCTCTCCGGAGGGCAGCGGCAACGCCTGGCCCTGGCGCGCGCCCTGCTCGCCGACCCACGCATCCTCGTCCTCGACGACGCCACCTCCGCGGTGGACGCCGTCACCGAGACCGCGATCTTCGACGCCCTCCCCGCCCACGGCCGCACCACGCTGATCCTCGCGCACCGCGAATCGACCCTGGCACACGCGGATCGGGTGATCCGCCTGCCGGGACCGGGCGGCAGTATCGCGGAGCCGGGCCCGGATGGATTCCCGGATACCGAACTCGTTGCGGCTGCCGAGGATTCGAGTTCGGAACCGGATGCGCCGCCGGAGATGCGGGCCGCGCTGGCGAGCCTGGCTCCGGCGACCGAACAACCGGAGCTCGACGATCGCGAGCTGGAACAGCCGGATCCGAAATTCCGGCTGGTGCGGTTGCTGCGGCCGGTGCGCCGGCTGCTGGCGGCCGTGGTCGCACTGCTGGCCGTGGACGCGGCCATCTCGGTGGCGTTCCCGGCGCTCACCCGATTCGCACTCGACGACGGCGTCGGACAGCATCGCAGCGCCGTACTGGCGGTAGCGGCCGTCGCCGGGGTGGTGCTGGTGGTCCTGAGCTGGATGGCCGAGGCTCTCAACACCCGGCTCTCGGCGCGCGGCGGCGAGCGGGTGCTGTACGGGCTGCGGGTGCGCAGCTACGCCCACCTGCAGCGACTCGGCCTGGACTACTACGAGCGCGAGCTGTCCGGCCGGATCATGACGCGGATGACGACCGATATCGACGCGCTGTCGACCTTCCTCCAAACCGGGCTGGGCACCGCCCTGATCAGCCTCGTCACGGTCGTGGGCATCGTGATCGCACTGCTGGTGATCGACGCCGCGCTGGCCGTCGTGGTGTTCGTGGCGCTGCCGCCGTTGATCGTGGCGACAGTGTTCTTCCGCCGCGTCTCGGCCTCGGCCTATTCGGCCTCGCGGGAACGGGTGGCCACGGTCAACGCCGACTTCCAGGAGAACGTCGCGGGCCTGCGCGCGACCCAGGCCTACCGCCACGAGGCCGAGGCCGCCCGCCGGTTCACCGACTATTCCGATCGATACCGCCGAGCCCGGTTGCGGGCCCAGCGCGCCATCGCGCTGTATTTCGCGTTCGTGCTGGCGTGGGCGGATCTGGCGCAGGCGGCGGTGGTGTATCTGGGCGCTCGCGAGGTCGCGCACGGCACCACGACGGCCGGCACGCTGGTGGCCTTCGTGCTCTACCTGAGCCTGTTGTTCGGGCCCATCACCCAGCTCTCCCAGGTCTTCGACGGCTACCAGCAGGCCCGGGTGGGGTTGCGCCGCATCGAAACGCTGCTGCACACGCCGTCCTCGATCGCTCCCGATCCGGCCGATGCGGTCGACATCGAGGACGGACTGCGCGGCGACGTGCGCTTCGACCGCGTGACCTTCCGCTACCCCGACGCCAGAACGCCTGCGCTGGAAGATGTTTCGCTGCACATCCCGGCCGGCTCGACCCTCGCGCTGGTCGGAGAGACCGGGGCCGGCAAATCGACGGTGGTCAAACTGCTGGCGCGCCTCTACGACCTTCCCCGTTCGCATCCCGGCGGAGACGGGGCCGGCGCACACTCCGGATCCATTCGCGTCGACGAGATCGATATCCGTGACTACCGGCTCGACCGGTTCCGTGCCCGGCTCGGCGTGGTCCCTCAGGAAGCTCACTTGTTCACCGGCGACGTCGCTAGCAACATTGCATTCGGGAAACCTTGTGCCACATCGGCCGACATCGCCCGGGCCGCCGCGGCGGTCGGCGCACTCGAGATGATCGAGACACTGCCGCGCGGTATGGCCCAGCCGATCGGCGAGGGCGGACGCGGGCTGTCGGCGGGGCAACGCCAGCTGATCGCGCTGGCCCGCGCGGAGCTGGTGGACCCGGATCTGCTGCTGCTCGACGAGGCCACCGCGGTGCTGGATCCGGCCAATGAGGAAAAGGTGCTGGTAGCGAGCAGATCGCTGGCTCGCGGGCGCACCACGGTGATCGTGGCGCACCGCTTGGCGACCGCCGCGCGCGCCGATCGGATCGCGGTTGTCGCGCACGGCCGGATCGTGGAATTCGGCGCGCACGAGCAGTTACTGGCGGAGCGCGGAATCTATAACCGACTCTGGGAGGCAGCCGATTCCGACGAAGGAATATTCTCGACCGGGGACGAGTCGTCACCTATGAGGCTGGGTCTGTCCGGGGGTGGTTAACCGGACAGTGGCGCGGCGGTGCGCCTACGCATGGCCGCGCTGGGGCACGCTGTCACGGCTGGGCCTATCCTCAGAAAGGGCGCATCGGCGCACATCGTGCCGATCGACCCGTGCCGGGCACGTCACAAACGTCGCAGCGCGAAGAACGAAATGAGGCGAACACCTGCTGTGAGCAGCTCAACATCCCAGTTCGGACAGAACCAGTGGCTCGTCGACGAGATGTACCAGAAGTACAAGCAAGATCCGTCGTCGGTCGATGAGAGCTGGCACGAGTTTCTCGCCGACTACACACCGGAATCGCCGGGTGAGATAGCCAACAGCACTCCCGCCGCCTCCGCGCCGACCGCCGCCCCCAGCGCGCCGGCCACTCCGGCTCCGGCCCCCGCGAACGTCAACAACGCCGCGCCGAAGACCGCCCCCACCCCGGCGCCCGCTCCGCCGCCGGCGCCCGCCGCCCCGGCGGCCGCCGCTCCGGCCGCGCCCAAGGCCACCGCCGCCGTCTCGGCCGCCGCCGCGCCGCCGCAGGCCCGCGGCAGCAAGCCACAGGCCAGCACCACCCCGGCGCCGACCTCCAACGCCGCTCCCACCAAGACCTCCCCGGCCGAACCGGCCGCCGACGAGTCGAAGGTGCTGCGCGGACCGGCCGCGGCGATCGTCAAGAACATGTCGTCGTCGCTGACCATCCCGACCGCAACCAGCGTGCGCGCCATCCCGGCGAAGCTGATGATCGACAACCGGCTGGTCATCAACAACCACCTCGCCCGCACCCGCGGCGGCAAGATCTCGTTCACCCACCTGCTCGGCTACGCGATCGTCCAGGCGGTCAAGGCGTTCCCGAACATGAACCGCCACTTCGCCGAGGTCGACGGTAAGCCGAACGCGGTCACCCCCGCGCACACCAACCTCGGCCTGGCGATCGACCTGCCGGGCAAGGACGGCAGCCGCACTCTCGTCGTCGCGGCGATCAAGAACACCGAGACGATGTCGTTCGCGCAGTTTCACAGCGCCTACGAGGACATCGTGCGCCGCGCGCGCGACGGCAAGCTCACCACCGAGGACTTCACCGGCGTCACCATCTCGCTGACCAACCCGGGCACCATCGGCACCAACCACTCGGTGCCGCGGCTGATGCCCGGTCAGGGCGCGATCATCGGTGCGGGCGCCATGGAGTACCCGGCCGAATTCCAGGGCATGAGCGACCAGCAGCTCGCCGAGATCGGTATCGGCAAGCTGATGACGCTGACCTCCACCTACGACCACCGCATCATCCAGGGCGCGGAGTCGGGCGATTTCCTGCGCACCATCCACAACCTGCTGATCTCCGACGAATTCTTCGACGAGATCTTCCACGGCATGGGTGTGCCCTACGAGCCGGTCCGCTGGCGCAAGGACATCAAAGAGCGCGGTGTCGACAAGAGCGTGCGCGTCCAGGAGCTGATCGCGGCGTATCGCAGTCGCGGCCACCTGATGGCCGACACCGATCCGCTGCGGCTGGTGAAGGACAAGTTCCGCAGCCATCCCGACCTCGACGTCACCCAGCACGGCCTGACCCTGTGGGACCTCGACCGTGAATTCAACGTCGCGGGCTTCCACGGCCAGGAGCGGATGAAGCTGCGCGACGTGCTGTCGGTGCTGCGCGACGCGTACTGCCGCCACGTCGGTGTGGAGTACACCCACATCCTGGAAACCGAACAGCTGCAATGGATTCAGCAGCGGGTCGAGCAGAAGCACGAGAAGCCGACCGTCGCCCAGCAGAAGTACATCCTGTCGCGGCTGAACGCGGCCGAGGCGTTCGAGACCTTCCTGCAGACCAAGTACGTCGGCCAGAAGCGCTTCTCACTGGAGGGCGCCGAGTCGACCATCCCGATGATGGACGCCGTCATCGACCAGTGCGCCGAGCACGGGCTCGACGAGGTCGTCATCGGCATGCCGCACCGCGGTCGCCTGAACGTACTGGCCAATATCGTCGGCAAGCCGTACTCGCAGATCTTCACCGAGTTCGAGGGCAACATGAACCCGGCCGCCACCCACGGCTCGGGCGATGTGAAGTACCACCTCGGCGCGCACGGCACCTACATCCAGATGTTCGGCGACAACGACATCGAGGTCTCGCTGACGGCCAACCCGTCGCACCTCGAGGCCGTCGACCCGGTACTGGAGGGTCTGGTCCGCGCGAAGCAGGATCTGCTCACCAAGGAAGACCTGGTCACCAAGGGCGAGGAGGCTCGCACCTTCTCGGTCGTGCCGCTGATGCTGCACGGTGACGCGGCCTTCGCCGGCCAGGGTGTGGTCGCCGAGACGCTGAACATGTCGGGCCTGCGCGGCTACCGCGTCGGCGGCACGGTGCACATCGTGGTGAACAACCAGATCGGTTTCACCACCGCACCGGAGAACAGCCGCTCCACCGAGTACTCGACCGATATCGCCAAGTCGATCGGCGCGCCGATCTTCCACGTCAACGGCGACGATCCCGAGGCCTGCACCTGGGTGGCGCGCCTGGCGACCGACTTCCGCGAGAAGTTCCACAAGGACGTGGTCATCGACCTCATCTGCTACCGCCGTCGCGGCCACAACGAGGGCGACGACCCGTCGATGACCCAGCCGTACATGTACGACGTCATCGACACCAAGCGCAGCGTCCGCAAGTCCTACACCGAGGCCCTGATCGGCCGCGGTGACATCTCGATGAAAGAGGCCGAGGACGCCCTGCGGGACTACCAGGGGCAGCTGGAGCGGGTGTTCAACGAGGTCCGCGAGCTGGAGAAGTACCCGCCGGAGCCGAGTGAATCGGTCGAGCAGGAGCAGACCGTTCCGGGCACCGTCGTCACCGCCGTGGACAAGTCGGTGCTGCAGCGCATCGGCGACGCCTTCCTCGGCGTGCCGGACGGCTTCAACGTGCATCCGCGCGTCAAGCCGGTGCTGGAGCGCCGCCGGGAGATGGCCTACGAGGGCAAGATCGACTGGGCCTTCGCCGAGTTGCTCGCCTTCGGCACGCTGATCGACGAGGGCCGCGCGGTGCGCTTGACCGGTCAGGACTCCCGGCGCGGCACCTTCACCCAGCGGCATTCGGTGATCATCGACCGCAAGTCCGGTGCGGAGTACACCCCGCTGCACAACATCGGCAGCGAGAATCCGGGCTGGTTCGCGGTGCACGACTCGGCGCTGAGCGAATTCGCGGCCGTCGGTTTCGAATACGGCTACTCGCTGGGCAACCCGGACGCGCTGGTCCTGTGGGAGGCGCAGTTCGGCGACTTCGTCAACGGCGCGCAGTCGATCATCGACGAGTTCATCTCCTCCGGTGAGGCCAAGTGGGGTCAGCTGTCGGAGGTCGTGCTGCTGCTGCCGCACGGTCACGAGGGTCAGGGTCCCGACCACACCTCCGGCCGCATCGAGCGGTTCCTGCAGCTGTGCGCCGAGGGTTCGATGACGGTGGCGGTCCCCTCCACTCCGTCGAACTACTTCCACCTGCTGCGCCGGCACGCGCTCGACGGCATCCGCCGCCCGCTGATCGTCTTCACCCCGAAGTCGATGCTGCGCAACAAGGCCGTGGTCTCCAACGTCGAGGACTTCACCGACGCGAAGTTCCGCTCGGTGCTCGAGGAGCCGACCTACGAGAGCGGCGACGGCGACCGGTCGAAGGTCAAGCGGATCCTGCTGACCAGCGGCAAGCTCTACTACGAGCTGGTCGCCGAGAAGGCCAAGAAGAACCGTGACGATGTCGCGATCGTGCGCATCGAACAGCTGTACCCGATCCCGTCCTACCGGCTCAACGAGAAGCTCGCGACCTACCCGAACGCCACGGATCTGGCGTGGGTGCAGGAGGAGCCGGCCAACCAGGGCGCCTGGCCGTTCTTCGGGCTGAACCTGCCGGAGATCCTGCCGGACCGGTTCAACAAGCTGCGCCGCATCTCTCGCCGCGCCATGTCGGCCCCGTCCTCGGGTTCGTCGAAGGTGCACGCGGTGGAGCAGCAGGAGATCGTCGACGAGGCGTTCGCCCCCACCGACTAGGTCGTATCGCCCGGACGCCGGGTCGGATCGCTCTGCCGAGCGGTCCGGCCCGGCGTTCGTCGTATCCGGGGCCGAGCGGCGCCGTACATCCGGCCGCGTCATATTCGGGAGTCCTCGATCGTCGTAATGAGTGAAACAGTCTTGTGCCGCCCCACTTCCGCGTCGTATATCCGGCGTGGAATATTTGAGCCGGAACATGTCGGTCCGCCCGCGTAGTGTGCGGCGGCAGCGACGAAGGGAGTCGAGACCGATGTCCAAGCAGCCGGGTGCCACGTTGACGCCGTTGGCGATCTCGGTACTGGCGCTGCTGGAAGAAGACCGCATGCATCCGTACGAGATGTACCAACTGCTGCTCAAGCGCCGGAAGGACAATCTGCTCAAGATTCGCCCCGGCTCGCTCTATCACACGGTGACCCGGCTGGCCGAACAAGGACTGGTCCAGGCGGAGGGTACCGAGCGTTCGGGTAACCGGCCGGAACGCACCACCTACTGCATCACCGAAGCGGGTACCGCGGCGCTGCGTACCCGGATCGCCGATATCGTCCGGCAGCCGACTCGTGAGTATCCGATCTTTCCCATCGGCTTGGCGGAGGCACACAATCTTCCGGTCGAGGAGGTGATCGCCCTGATCACCGAGCGGATCGGCTGGCTGGACAACGACATCACCGAACTCGACGCCATTCGCGAATGGCGCGCTCCCGCGAGGTACCCCGCCGGTACTGGATGGTGATCGACTATCTGCGAGGTGTCGCACAACACGAGGTCACGTGGCTGCGCGGTCTCACCGAGGAGTTACGTGACGGCTCGCTGCCGTGGCTGGAATTCGACGAGGGCGGAACCCGTTGCCCCAACAGAACCGGTGACCTCGGTCACGACTGGGGTGCGGCCCTGACCGACGACGTACTCGCCGAGCTGCGGAAAGGTGGTGCGACCGCTGCCGAGCACTGATCGGGCGCAGGTACGCGGCGGGCCCCGAGACCTTCATACGAACCACCCATCGGTCGTCGTCGTCGATCGGTGCCGGGAACAGGAACGAAATCTATGACATCGCAAAGAAATCCGTGGCTGGCGCTGACCGCGCTGGTCGTCGGATTCTTCATGATCCTGCTGGATATGACCATCGTCGCGGTGGCCAATCCGGCGATCATGCAGGATCTGCATACCGACATCAACAAAGTCATCTGGGTGACCAGCGCCTATCTGCTCACCTACGCGGTGCCGCTGCTGGTCACCGGCCGCCTCGGCGACCGCTTCGGACCGAAGAACATCTACCTGGCCGGTCTGGCGGTCTTCACGCTGGCCTCGCTGTGGTGCGCGGTCTCGGCCAATGTGGAGATACTGATCGCGGCCCGCGCGGTGCAGGGCCTGGGCGCGGCGTTGATGACGCCGCAGACCATGGCCGTCATCACCCGCACCTTCCCGCCGGACAAGCGCGGTGCGGCGATGGGGCTGTGGGGCGGCATCGCCGGCCTCGCGACACTGGTCGGCCCGATCCTCGGCGGCGTGCTGGTCGACTGGCAGGGCTGGAACTGGATCTTCTACATCAACGTGCCGATCGGCGTGGTGGCGTTCGCGCTGGCGGTGTGGCTGGTTCCGAATCTGGAAACCCACCAGCACAAGTTCGATTTCGTGGGCGTGGTGCTCAGCGGTATCGGCATGTTCCTGCTGGTCTTCGGCATCCAGGAGGGCAATACCCGGGATTGGGACGCCTGGATCTGGGCGATGATCATCGCGGGCCTGGTGGTGCTGGGGCTGTTCGTGGTGAACCAGGCGCGCAACAAGGACGAGCCACTGGTGCCGCTGAGCCTGTTCCGCGACCGCAACTTCTCGATGTCGAGCGTCGCGATCGCCGCGATGGGCGCCGCGGTCACCTCGCTGATGGTGCCGGCGTACTTCTACCTGGAGGCGGTGCGCGAGTACACCCCGACCCGGGCCGCGCTGGTCTTCGCGCCGATGGCGATCGTCACCGGCCTGACCGCGCCGTTCATCGGCACGATCTCCGACCGGATGCCGCCGCGCATCCTGCCCACCATCGGATTCCTGGTGTTCGCCCTGACCGTCTTCGGCTTCGCGGCGCTGATGAAGCCGGACAGCTCCATCGCGGTATTCCTGGTGGTCGCGGCCGTCGCCGGTCTGTCGAACTCCTGCATCTGGGCTCCGCTGGCCTCCACCGCCACCCGCAACCTGCCGATTCATCAGGCGGGCGCCGGTGCGGGTGTCTACAACACCACCCGTCAGGTCGGTTCGGTGCTCGGTAGCGCCGCGATCAGCGCGCTGATCTCGGCCCGCATGTCCGCACAGGGGCTGGGCAGCGGCCAGTTCGGCGAGGGTGGCGGCACCGGGATGGGCCACATCCCCGAGCAGATCCTCGACAAATTCAGCACAGCCCTGGGCCAGGCGATGATCCTGCCCGGCGCGATTCTGCTGATCGGTGTGGTGGCTTCGGCCCTGTTCGTCGGCAACTCGGCGAAGAACCAGCAGGAGGAGGCCGAGGCGGGTACCGAGCCGGAGAAGGCAGGCATCCCCGGCTGAGCCCGGTCGGCGCGCCGAACAGGGTGCGCGACAGCGCGATACGAGGTCCGCGTGGCAGTGCTGCCACGCGGACCTCGCCGTGTTCGGCGCGGTGCGCGTAGCCGATCGGCGCCGGGCCGCATTTCCCCCTCGGCCGCGCCGGCGGAGGTCGCGCGTCTACCCGACTCGGATCGTCCGCGAGGGGTAGCCGCTCGCCCCGTCCGGGATGACGTCGGCGACCTCCGCGGTCTGAACCGTTCCAGTGCCGTCGGTGGCGCGGGCGCGGACCGTATGCGTTCCCGCGGAGGCGTCCCAGTCGTAACTCCATTGCCGCCACGTGTCGACGGACGGTTCGGCGGCCAGGCGGGCGGGTTGCCACGGGCCGTTGTCGATCTGGACCTCGACGGCGTCGATACCGCGATGTTGCGCCCAGGCCACACCGGCGATGGTCACCTTCCCGGCCCGGACGGCACCGCGCGGGGTGTCGATACGGGTGCCGGTCTTGTTGGGCCCGCGTTCGGACCAGCCGCGCCGCGTCCAATAGGCCTGGGCGCGATCGAATCTCGTGATCTCGAGTTCGGTGACCCACTTGGTGGCCGAGACGTAACCGTAGAGTCCGGGCACGACCAACCGGGCCGGATATCCGTGTTCCACGGGCAACGGCTCGCCGTTCATGCCGACCGCGAGCAGGGCGTCGCGACCGTCGGTGAGCGCGGCGAGCGGACTTCCGGCGGTGAAGCCGTCGGCACTGCGCGACAACACCATATCGGCGTCCGGATGCGGCCCGGCCTCGGCGATCAACGCGTCGAGCCGATAACCCAGCCAGCTCGCGTTGCCGATCAGATCGCCGCCGACCGGATTCGAGACGCAGGTCAGCGTCACCAAGCGTTCCACCGACGGCCGGCGCGCCAGATCGGCGTAGTCGAGCCGGATTTCGCGGTCCACCATGCCGTGGATCCGCAGTGACCACGTCTCCTTGCTGACCTGCGGAACGGTCAGCGCGGTGTCGATCCGGTAGAAGTCGGAATTGGGGGTGAGATACGACGCCAGTCCCGGTACTCGCAGATCCGCGGCCGGATCCACCGGAGGCACAGGCACATTCGGCGGCGGCAACCGCACCGCCGCCCGTTCCCCCGCCACACTGCGGGCGCTCGCCCCAAGTACGCGCCCGGCGATTCCGGCCGCCACCGCCAGTACTCCCACCCCGACGATCCCCCGCATCACCTGCCGTCGATCGACCCGCGCCACATCGGGTTTCACCACGCGCGGCCAGGCGGCTCCGCGCGCACTCAGGCGGGCGTCTTCTCCCTCGAAGGGCGCACCGCCACCCGAGCCCGCCTCGGCTGCTCCACGCTCGATCGGAATCTCTGGCGCGTGAGCCCGGTCCTCTTGCGCCGCAGTGGCTTTCGCCGGATCGGGCACCGCACCGCCACCACCCCGCACCATCGCCGGCGCACCGAACGCCTCGTATCGCCGAATCAACCACCGCAGCGACACGATTGCCAGCGCCACCCCCACGACCGACGGCAGCGCCCAAGTCCAGTTGGCGGCCGGGCGTTCGAGCGCAGCCCACGCCGCCCCGATGCCGAAGACGCCGAGCACCACCGATCCGATCGGCCGCGCGGTTCGCTCGACCACCCCGACGAGCGCCGCGACGATCAGCGCCACCACGCCCATCAGCAGATACAGCATCATTTTGTCGTCGGTGCCGAAGGTGTCGATCGCCCATTCCCGCACCCCGTCGGGCGTGTGGTCGACCACCGTCGCCCCGATCGCCGCCAACGGCGCGCTTCCCGCCCCCACCGGCACCGACACCAACTCCGCGACGCCCAGCGCCAGCCCCGCGGACACGATTCCGCAGGCCGCGCGCAGTCCCGATCCGGCCATAACGGCGAGCGTACTGCGGATTCCCCCCGGTGAACCCGCCCGAACGAGCGCATCGACCACAGCGTCACAGATTCGTCAGAACTCGAAGCCGGACGTGATCCGGCCCATGTCGGCGGTTCCACGGCAAGCACCCAGCCCCTTCTCAGGAATCGCGCGCTTAATTGATAGAGGATCCGAATGCGTCGGGGCCCGGGTCCGAGCCGACACACAGGATATGACCGAACAGGACGTGATGAGCGTGTATCCGAACGAGGGCAATCGGCCGCACCAGCCCGGACCGTACGAACCACGATCGGGGGCGTACGGTCCGCACGGGTATCCGGGTCAGCCGCCCTACCCGGGGCAGTACCCCTACCCGCAGCAGTATCCGCCGCGAGGACGCGCGCCACGGCACGGCATGACCTTCGGAATGCTGGCGGCCCTGGTCGCGGTGGTGGCGCTCGCCATCGCTCTGGTCGGCTCCCGCATCGACGCCCACGGCCCCGGCCAGGCGGCCCCGTTCGGCCACGGCCAGGGTTCGGTGGTGCAGCCGGTCGATTCGCAACCGCAGTCCGCGGCGCTGGAACAGGCGGCGAACGCGGTGGTGCCGGGCATCGTCGTGATCAACACCGAACTCGGGATGCAGAACGGCGCGGGCGCCGGAACCGGCATCGTGCTCGGATCGGACGGCACCATCCTCACCAACAACCACGTCGTGGAGGGCGCCACCGACATCTCGGCCACCGATCTCGGCAACGGCCGCACCTACAGCGGCAGCGTCATCGGATTCGACCGTCAGGACGATCTGGCCGTGGTGAAGTTTCAGGGCGCCTCCGGACTGCAGACGGCGCCGCTCGGCGATTCGGACCAGGTGAAGGTCGGCGACGCCATCGTGGGTGTCGGCAACGCGGGCGGCACCGGCTCCCCGACCGCGGCGGGCGGACGCGTCACCGCACTGGACCGCTCCATCACCGCCAGCGACGAATCGGCCGGCGCCGCCGAGCAGCTGACCGGTCTCATCCAGGTGGCCGCGAACATTCAGCCGGGTGATTCCGGCGGTCCGCTCATCAACAGCTCCGGCCAGGTGGTCGGCGTGAATACCGCCGCGTCCCAGGGCTTCCAGCTCGGCGCGAGCGGTGGTCAGGGCTTCGCGATTCCCATGAACAAGGCGAAGACGATCGCCGCGCAGATCCAGGCGGGGAAGAGTTCGGACCGCGTGCACATCGGCGATTCCGCGTTCCTCGGTATCACGATGAGCGATGCCAACGGCTCCGGTGCGTTGGTGCGCAATATCGTGAGTGGCGGTCCGGCACAGGCCGCGGGCCTGGCCGCGGGCGATGTGATCACCGGGCTGGACGGTCACGGCATCGATTCGGCGACCACCATGACCAACACGATGGATCAGCATCACCCGGGCGATACGGTCACACTCACCTGGGTGGACCGCTCGGGACAGAGCGAGTCCGGTCAGGCGTCGCTCGCCCAGGGTCCCGTGGGCTGACGCGACGAGTTCAGCCGAATCTCGATCTCGTCGGCCTTCGTGTCCGGTACGGGCTCAGCCGTGACCCGCACCCCCACCACCGCCCCGGATTCCCGGTCGACGAACGACAGCGGCGGCTTTCCATCCTGCAGATATTTGTCGCCCCACTGCATCAGCGACAGGAATATCGGCAGCAGATCCTCACCGGCCGCGGTCAGGCGGTATTCCGCGCGTTCGCGCCGGCCGGGTTCGCGATACGGCACCCGTTCCACGACGCCCGCCGATTCGAGCTGTTTGAGCGCACGCGACACCGCCGGCGCCGACGTTCCGATCCGGGTCGTGAAGTCCTCGAATCGGGTTGTCCCGTAGAAACATTCGCGCACGACGAGGAAAACCGTCCGCGTGCTGAGCAACTCGAGCACCCGTCCGGCCGAACATCGGTCACCGATCGACCAGGCGTCCCGGTCGCTCAGTCGCGGCTCGAACATCATCGACACGAGACCATACTACCTAACGCTTGCGTTACCCAGCGAGCTGTGCTGTCATCTAACTAACGAGATCGTTATCCAGAGGGTGGGCAGTCGCCCCGAACGATCCGAAAGGACGAGAGATGGCCGGAATCGAAGGCGCGGTCGCACTGGTGACGGGCGGGCAGCGGGGGCTCGGCAGAGCCTTCACCGACGAGCTGCTCAGGCGCGGCGCCGCCAAGGTCTACACCACCGCCCGCGCCCCGAAGGCCGCCGACGACCCCCGCGCCGAGCCGCTCGCCCTGGACGTCACCGACGCCGATTCGGTCGCCGCCGCGGCATTGCGGGCCCGCGACGTCGAGATCGTGGTGAACAATGCCGGCGTACTCCTTCCCGCACCGCTGCTGAGCGCCGATATGGCCGATATCGTCACCACGTTCGACACCAACGTCTTCGGCCCGCTGCGGGTAGTCCAGGCATTCGCGCCGATTCTGGCGGACAACGGCGGCGGCGTACTCATCGATATCCATTCGGTGCTGTCGTGGGCCGCGGGCGCGGCGGCCTACGGTGCGTCGAAGGCGGCGCTGTGGTCGCTGACCAATTCGCTGCGGCTGGAGCTGGCCGCACAGCGCACGCAGGTGGTCGGCGTCCATCTGGGATTCGCCGATACCGAGATGGTGCGGCGCCTTCCCGGCGACAAGCTCGCGCCGAGCGTGGTGGCCGAGGCTGTCTTCGACGGCGTACTGCGCGGCGATACCGAAGTGCTGGTCGACGACGTCACGCGCGGCGTGAAGGCGGCACTGTCCGGCCCCGTCGAGGGCCTCGCACTGACCATCTCCCGCTGAACCCGTTACCGCACATCATCTTTCGAAAGGAACCACCGATGCCACTGTGGCATGTGCACCACCCCGCCGACACCTATTCCGACGCCGACAAACAGGATTTCGCCCGGGACATCACCGCGCTGTACGCCTCCTTCGGCTTGCCGGAGTTCTACGTCGTCGTGCTGTTCCAGGAGATCGAGGAGACGTCCTTCTTCGTCGGCGGGAAGCCGTCGAACAACACGGTGCGAATCGTCGTGGAACATCTCGCCCGCCATCTGGACGACCCGCAGATGCGCAAGCGATCGACGCAGCGGCTCAACTCGATCATGGAGCCCTACACCGGCGCGCGTGGATTGCACTGGGAATTCCACACTTACGAATCCCCGCGCGATCTGTGGATGATCGACGGACTGTTCCCACCGGACGCCGGCAGCGAGGCAGAAAAGGCGTGGGCGCGCGCCAACGAGCCCATTCCCTACAGCTAGCTCCCCACAACCGACGCCGCCCGGCGGGTCACGGCGTGCGGTCGAAATCTATTCGCCGCCGTACAGATTGATCATCCACGGCACCGAGAATTTGTCGGTGACCATACCGAACTGCTTCGCCCACTCGGTTTTGCCCAGTGGCATGGTGACCTGTCCGCCCGCGGACAGCCCGGTGAAGATCCGTCCGGCCTCGGCCTCGTCGTCCATATCCAGGCAGACGCTGAACGGCACGTTGTCGTGGTTGATCTGCTGATCGGGCGGACAGTCCGACCCCATCAGCAGCTGATCCTCCCGCCAGGTCAACGCGGCGTTGGCGATTCGCTTGCCCACCTCTTCGGGCAGGTTCCCGCCACCGCCGTCACCCATGTCGCGGTAGCGAACCATCTGCAGTTCCCCGCCCAGGACCGACTGATAGAAGGTGAATGCCTCCTCGGCATCACCATCGAACAACAGATATGCGGTAGCCGACTTCACGATTGCCTCCTCCGGAGTGGATACGGGCCTGCGGCCGGCGGCCGCGGCCCCACAGATGAGACGGCGGCAGCCGGAGAAAATCATCGCCGGATATCGCGCATATCGTCGCACGTCGAAACGCCGAACGGCCCGCCTTCTCGAAGGC